>WLXB01000124.1 GCA_012103295.1 Alphaproteobacteria bacterium
CCGCGATCCAAAAGCGGCCGCGAACTGGGTGATTAGCAATCTATTTGGTGCCCTAAACAAAAAGGGTGTTTCGATTACGGAAAGCCCCGTATCTGCAAGCGATTTAGGTAAGCTCATTGACCTTATTTCGGACGATACGATTTCGGGTCGAATCGCCAAGGATGTTTTTGAGGTTATGGTAGACGAGGGCAAAGACCCGGAAGCGATCGTAGAGGAAAAAGGCCTAAAACAAATCACGGATACTGGTCCAATCGAGGCGGCGATTGAGCAGGTAATGTCTGATAACCCAGGGAAAGTTGAAGAGTACCGGGGCGGAAAAGACAAACTTATCGGCTGGTTCGTTGGCCAAGTTATGAAGCAAACCGGCGGCAAGGCTAACCCGGGAATGCTCAACGAATTACTGCGTAAGAAGCTGGCTCCTTAAGAGAACTTATTCGTTCGCTTTGCTCGTCGGTTGAGAAGACTAGCGCTCGACAATAATAGAAGGTGGAAGCATGACCGAGAATTCGGACGATGCGATATGGCGCCAAGGCCGGGTTTGGATGTCAGCGGTTGGCGTGGTGACGGCAATCGCCGGATGGTTTGTCTACGATGCTATGATGGCGCCAGCCTGGATGCGCGAACTTAGCCTAGAGATGACGGCGCGTGCGACCATTGTCTCGGACCGCTCAAAAGAAACGGCCTTCTCAACTATGCGCGGCAGGCCAGAGCCGGATAGCCCGTACATTTGTTTGTCGAAGCTGACATCTTTTGAATGGGATAGAGTTTTCTTTGTTCCCTCAGGAGGACCGATTTCTTCGCCACTCGCTGGATTTAAATGGCAAGAGGAATCCGTATCAGAAGTGAATAGCCGCCTAGCCAGTGACACGCGGTATCAATTGATAGCGTTTGAACGTGATGGCTCGGTGGTTGAATACGACTACTACTTCACGCTTTGGGCTGATCTTTCTGCCGTCGGCCAGCCAGACGGTTTTGACCGCAATGACTCCGTATTTGTTGCTGATAGCAATGGGGATACGTACATCGTGAGACCCGCTGCCTCATCCGGTTCAAACCGTTGCGCAGAATAGATTTTAAGAAAGAGAGTTTTCTATGATCGATCTCTATACGTTTCCGACTCCCAACGGGTGGAAAGCGTCCATCATGCTTGAAGAGGTCGAGTTGCCCTACCAGGCTCATGTCGTCCACATCGGTAAAGACGAGCAGTTTGCTCCAGATTTTCTAAAGATTAGTCCGAACAACAAAATACCGGCGATTGTGGATCCGGACGGACCTGATGGAAATCCAATTTCAGTCTTTGAGTCCGGTGCCATCCTTATGTACCTCGCGCGAAAAACTAAGAGCCCACTTCTTCCTGAAGACCCACGCAAGTTCGTTGCGGTAACGGAGTGGTTGATGTTTCAGATGGGCAGCATCGGGCCGATGTTTGGTCAAATGGGTCACTTTGTTCGTTTTGCCAAAGAAGATGTCCCTTATGGAAAGAAACGGTACACAGATGAGAGTCGGCGAATACTTGGTGTGATGGACCGGCGCCTTGAAGAAACAGATTACCTTGCCGGCGATTACTCTATCGCAGATGTTGCCAGTTATGGGTGGGGCAGGTCAGCAGAAATGATGTTTGATGGTCTCGATGAATGGAGCCATGTTAAACGGTGGTTCGAGGCAGTCGGCGCGCGCCCTGCTGTTCAAAAAGGTATTACGGTTCCAGTTATCGAGAGCTAGGCGCGGGCGACTACTGTTTCTGTCTGATTAACAACCACATATCCTGGTCTAACGTTCGTATTCGTTGAGACGATCCTGCAATAGCATAGCCGTTTGGTGTTTTGGCGGTTATCGCGAGTGCCCTTTGGTCTCCTGCACCACTGTATCGATGAATAAACTCTAGGCTGCCACTGTCGCCAAAGCCGGCGGCCAAACCAGCCTGCCCCTCGGCATCCTCAATGTATGCGGAGATTATGAATGATCCCGTAGCAGCGTGAGCTATACCGGTAACTGTCGCGTTGCCGTCCGCATTGATTCCCTGTTGCCACGTCAGAGCACCGTCGCGAGTTAGGCCACCAATGACAATTGAGCGCCTCGTTCCTAAATCGCCCTCTTTGCTGGCTGAATATACGAATGATCCGTCGTGGGCGGGGAGGATGCCGTGGAACTCAGTATATGGCCCCAAGTTGTGGTTAACATTCCACTCTGTCGCGCCAGTGGAATCTAATTTGAGGGCCCAGCCAAGCACGATATCGCCTGGCTGTGTCGTCCATCCTACCGCGACGAAACCGCCGTCCGTCGAAAGGGAGATACCTTCGAGCGAGTCTTCATGTTGGTCGCCCAACACACGAAACCACTCAATGTCTTGGTTCCTGTCAAGCTTTAGAACCCAGCCGTCAGAATCACCTGCCGTCCTATAGTAAGTTTTACCCGCTATGATAAAGCCGCCATCAAATGTTGGCCGTATTGAGGCTAGGGCATCTCCTTCGGTATTACCGTAGGTTCTTTGCCACTCAATCGATCCTTCAGGCGATAGTTTAGACAGTCGTGTTGTTCCTTTTGAATTTACGTTCTCGCCGTCAATAACCAGAAGGCCGCTATCAAAGGCCGGAGATAATGCCGTAATTCCATAGGGAGCTGAATTAGGGAGAGGGATGTCCCAAACGTATCCGCCCCGGGCGTCAACGCGAAGGACCCAACCCTCTGTTAACTCAGTATTGCCGTCTCTCGTTTTCCAGCCGCCAAGCGCGAAGCCTCCATCTGACAGTGCAACGATGGCATTGGCGCCATCGGTTCCTAGCCCACCGAAATGAAGCTCAATGTCTGATTTTATTGGTGCTTGAGATGCACCTTCGGTGACGAATGCTAAGGCGCAGCATGCTGCCAAAACAATTTTGGAAGGGTATTTTGCACGACGCATTCGAGTTCCGGTGAATCGTAAGCCAGTTCTAAAATCCGTAAACCAGTGACACCTTCGACAGCGTGTCAGTTTTCTTGGTCAGGAGTGGTGGGTCCGTGTTGTACCGAACGTTCACCGATAGGCGTGTTGAGAGGTCACCGATTAGCTTGCTAGTTAACGCTGTGGTGTTCTCTAGTTTTGTTCGACTGCTATCCCAAGTGACTATAAAGACATTCGTCAAGTTAACCGTATCAGTGATGTCATATTCAAAGTCAGCGCTGCCACGCACGAGGAATTCGTTTTCAGATGAATTCAAAAGGGGCAAGGAGGGGGGCACCGGCGTGGAGAATTTACTGTATCGATAGCCTGGGCCCGCCTGGACAAGCAGACGCATATTACTATCATCAATTACTTTGTAACCCGCACCAAAAGCAGCCTCGACTTCATATTTGAAGCCCGAGAACTTATCGTCATCGTATTCAAGGTATCCGAAGATGAACAAGTTCTCACGCATATCGTAGCGGGATTCTATGGATCCAAGTATGCGCTGTGCAGTCGTGGTGCCATTATCATCCGAGAATTCGCCAACGAGCCGGTAGTTATCTTCAAGGCGCCCCGCCTTAAATCTGGCTTTGATTTCAGCGTCTACCCGGGTGGTATCTGTATTGCCGGTGGCCATTGAGCCACCGATATTGACCTCACCTGACAGGCCTTCCTCAGCATCAACTGCAAGACTAGAGCGCCCCATGCTAGTCAAAGATAGCAGCAGAGCAGAGCCAAATAGGAGAGTGGTGGAAAGACGGAATGACAGGTCGGGAGTTCGAAGTTGTGTCAGTAGCGCGTTGCCGATCATGATTTAAGCCTCAGGATGTTGTGTATCTCGTGGAGCGCCCTGATAACCGACTGATTTATTTATTAGAATCAGACTTGTTACTGATGTTTTTACGCGTGATAGGCGCGCTTGACAACCGCTTCGTAACTTTACATGTTCCACGCCCGCTCAATCCTGCGGAGGGATGGCAGAGTGGTAATGCAGCAGATTGCTAATCTGTGACCCCAGTTTGGGGTCCCAGGGTTCGAGTCCCTGTCCCTCCGCCATTTTGCGACTCAATCCTATGGCGTGATCTCAATGACGCTCACACCTTGAATCTACTGCCGTCGCTATGCCGCCTTATTGTATTTAGCGTATCGTTGCATATGGAACTCTATTGAGTTCGCAGTTTTCTCGTGGCTCACACGTTTTTGCATCGTTTCGAACCACTCACGGAAACGGGTACATTCTTCTGGAATCGAAGCCCCCCAGAGTTCCTCATAGCAAGGGAATCTCTCGATGAATGGCATATATTGTAGATCAACAAGTGAAATTTCAGATCCCATAAAAAAACGGACCACTCCCGAGTTTCCGCAATCCCTCATTCTCAATGAACAAAAACCTCTCGGTAATTAGCGCGCGGTTCTCACTCTGTTTTTGTTCGTTCTCGCGGTCGGCAATGAGACGGTGGAGCGCCGGAAGGAAGTAGGTGTCACAGTAGTCAATCCAAATGCGAGCCGTCGCTCTACGCATCGGATCGACGGGCAGTAGCGCTGGTTCTGGAAACACCTCTTCCAGATACTCGTTAATGATGCGCGATTCATAAACGATTTCACCATTATGCCTGACCAACGGAACCTTCCCGTGAGGGGATAGCTCTTTCCACCAGTCCGGTTTGTTGTGCAGGTCCACTTCTGTAAGGGCACAATCAATACCCTTTTCTATCATCATCATCCGGGTTCGTTGAGCAAACGGGCATGCTTCAAAACTGAACAGTTCAATATCCGGCATGGTCCAAAGCTCCTTCTCTAAATCAGCGTTCTGTTTAGTTTAGCAGGTCGGTGAATTTCGTATACGTCGCAAGATTAGGTCCAGGGCAGATCATCTGGATAGAGAACGCCTGTCGCTTAATCTCATTAGTGCTTCCGCAAAAAGTGGGAGAACAAGACTGATAACAGCGAGGCCGAGAATCCAAAGTCCTAGATCAGGCAACGACCCAGGCGGCAAAATTAATCCAAGTGTTAAAGTCACAGCCAAACATAGTAATAAACCAGAGAGAAGGGCCAGGTACCGGCGCAGGGGTTCTGGCCAAACGCGTCTGGTCTTCAACCCGCCGGCCAAAGCGGCGGCGGCGAATAGTGCGGCCAAGGTGTAAGGAATTGAAGAAGACATGAACCACGGTTGATTTATTTGAACGTATACCATCTGTTTTGTTGTCGCTGGAGTTCCATTACGGGTAAGGCGTATCTCAATTGGCGAGCGTTCAGTTTTGAATGATTCGAGGTCAAGCGTTACTCTGCATCGGTGGTCTACAGGCAGATAGGAAAAACCCTGGTTCAGTCCGCCCACTTCGGCAACGTAGTTATGCTCATCACAACGGTTTTTCCAATCAAGAATTGAGAAGCCTAGGACTACTTTTTTTGTCTGAGCGGAAATATTAATCGACCCAATCGCACCATCCCCCCCGTAAACAGACTCTCCATCTACAAATATGCCACGCAACATGAGGTCAGATGTTCGATCATTAGTTAACAACCGCTGCAGTGATGTTGGTAGTGAGAGAAGTCCATCAGGGGTACCAATGAGTGCGCGAGGCAGCGAACTATCTAAAAATATAGTGCTATGCCGATCCGTTCCTGCAGCGATATCCGGAAGTTGGATGAGTGTCTGATCTTCTGATTGTGAGCGAAAGGTACCGCGGTTCGTTTGGAACCAGAGTGCTTCCTTGTCACGGCTAGCAGCGAGCCACCTCGGTTGATCTGCTCCGAAGAGAAGGGCCAACTCCGTTGTCAGCGCCGTGTCTGTCGAGAATCGTGTGGTGCGATAATCCCATCGAAGTGCTGCACCAGATGCAAATAAGTGAATTTCATCTCTATGGCTTGCAAACTGTGGGCGAGTATCCACTTTGATGCGGCGAGGGAAGGATTGGGTGTCCAGAGGTTCTACCTCATGCAGATTTCCTTCGCCCAGCCAATCATCTGCCGCATACCTCGCCACTGAGCCGTCTGTGAAGGCGATAAGAAGGTCACCCTCGCCAGTTTCAGCAAAATCAGAAACGTGTGCGTCAGTCGGCCGTCCAAGGAACCCGATGTCGAGCCATTCGCCGCGGTCAAATTCAAAGAGGCGAACGAGGTTTTCAGCGCCAATCGCAATACGAGATGGCTGCGTTCGAGAAATAAATAGGGCTGCTGCTCGGTCAGACGCAATTTCGGTCAGTACACCGTCGAAGAACTCGAACACGCCGTTTTCACGACCAAGGAGGAGGGATGTGTGCCCTTTCATGGAACTGCGGGCAAAACGGTTGAGTGTGTGGATCGGCAAAATGCCAGCGTTCTCTACGTGCCGCATGCGACCACCGGACAGAGATCGAAATAGACCGACGCTCGTCCCAACATAAGTTGTTGCAGCATCAACGGTTATCGCTGTCACAGGGTTCGCAAGACCGTTCGTTTCGTCCCACACACGGTATTCATTCGTGGCATCAAACCAGATCATTTCGCCGTCATGAAAAGCGAATGCATTCCCTTTGGTATTGGTAATAATGGTCCGAATTGCCCCGCCGCGGAATCCGGACCGTTCTTCGATAACCCTTAGAGGGTTGCCTTGCCTGTCTAGATGAAAAATGGCCCCAGTTTCTGTGCCCAAAAGAAATCTACCGTCTTGATCTATTGCCCCTGTTGAAAGGCTGACAGATTCAAGCGGAATTGGCAGTATATCCCAGAGCGGAGAGAGGCTCAGCTGGTCTTCAGCGAGCACAACCGAAAATAGCCCGGACCGCTTTGTAATCAGGATCGGGTTGTCGCCCTCGCCAGGCAAAATACCAATCGGTTCTAGGTCATCCCAACCGGGTGGCGGGTCGAGTTCCCGCCAGCCACTTTCATTAAAAATGATTAGGCCGTCTTCTATTGAGGCGACAAGATTTCCTTTTGATATGAAGGCGAGTCCAGTTGGAAGACCGCTAAAAATTCTGGTCGCAGCGCCATTCTTCCAGGTTGAAATAGCGCGGTCGGTTATCACGTATATCTCAGATTGATCGGGAATGAGCGCTAGGATCTCATCCGATTGTCCGTCGGCCTCTTCGTTTTTTACACTGGTCCATTTGAGTGTACCGTTAGGCATCGGCGCAAAAACACCAAGCTGTTGAGTGCTCCCAGCAAGCCAAGCGCCGCCTTCGAGTGGGGCGAGAACTTTCAACGGCAATTTGCCTATGCCTGCAGGATGTATTCTCCATTCATTGCCATCAAAGGAGAGCAAGCCCGAGTCATTGGCAGCATAAATGAGACCACGTTTATCGAATGCCGCCGCGTGGGTTTTTGGCATGGCACTCGTATCTCGGGCGTCGAAGCTGTGCCACAGGGGGCGCCCCCGATGGGGCTCTTCTTGCGCAGTAACGATTGCGCTCCATACAGAAAAGGTGGCTAAGATCGCCCAGACAAAGAGAAACGGTCTAAACATTTGCACCGTCTGGCGGGCCCTTGAGCTCAACCGTATTGCCGTCCGGATCGCTAATGTAGACAGACGGTCCATACCCGTCCGCACCATAGCGACGAGCAGTCTCGCTATACGCAAGGCCATTTTTTTCTAGTGAGTCTTGTATTGCCTTTGGGTCAAAAGGCTCAATGCGAATGCAGAAGTGATCCATATTAATGCCCGCTGCATCAGGCGCTGGACTACCCTGTTTGCTTAAAGCTGTATTGGCGTCGATTAAGTCGATTAGTGACGCGCCAGCGCGAAGTTGTACCAATCCAATACTGTCCACCGATCGCTCCAGCGTACACCCCAATATTCCGCAATAGAATGCTTTGGATGCACTCACATCGCCAACTCGGAGAACAACATGATCGAGTCCGAGTATGGAAAAGGGAGGCGGCGTATTTGTGGTAGAGGTCATAATCGCTACTATAGGTCTATAGCCAGGTCTGGGCGACTGCTGAGAGGTGAAAAATGCGCCGTCGCACGGCTCTTGGTTCGTTATTTGGTCTCATATGTCTACCAATCCCAGCGCCTGCACAAATCAGTCAGCGCGCACGCCAAATTCGGGATCGACAGGCCTGTGAGCAAAATCACCCAAGCTGTCGCGCAGAAATACGAGTCCAATTGGAAGCGGAGCAGCAGCGCCTGAAGGTGGGGTTGGTCGCGCTAGCACTAGGTGTCTTCGCCGGTGCTCTTGTTCTTGTGGTACGTCACCGCCGATCGAAGTATCTGGAAAGTCAGGGTCTTGAACGCCTACACGGTCGTGTGAAGGACTTGGGTGGAGATTTGGACAAAAATGGTGCAAAATAGCTGGATCATGAAAACTGTTGGCCAACCAGTCATGAAATTACTCATCCGAGTTACAATCGCGCTGTCGCTCGGTTGTGTGATTCAATTATTTCCTTCAGATGCATATGCACAAGCGGCTCGCGGGTTTCCAGATGCGCGAATGGAGGATTACGCACGTCAACGCGCCTGCGAAAAGAATTTGCCGACCTGTTTGCCTCAAATACGCCGACAAATGGAACAGCGTGAAGTTAAGCAATTGTGGCAGAGCGGCATGATTGTCGGTGTTCTTGTATTGATTGGATTGCTTGTCGTTAGAGCGAACAATCAGAAGCAAGCCGAGGATCAACAAATGGTCGCGCGTAGTCGCCAGGCGGCACGCAAACGAAAGGAAAAGGCTGCCGCAGAGGAAGATGATATGTCTGACGGTCTGCCCCGAAGAAGTACCATTGAACGCCCGCCCGGTTTCGGTCGACGTTAACCAGACTGCGCACTACTGTTTTTCGATTAGCTCCAGCCATTCGCCATTTGGACCGACAATCACTGCGGCACGATTGCTGTGGTAGGGCGGGCCTGATGGTTTGAGGGGTTTGGCTCGAAAATCCACAGGAATCGCGTCTAAGTCATCAACAAAAAATGAGACTATTGAAATTCCAGGCGGAATATCTCCGGGCAGAATGGGGCGTTCCTCTGTCCCGTCAGGATACTCATCTAATTCGATCATAAACGGTCCACCAATATTCGCCGTTGAGAGAGGGTGTTCCCGCTCAGAATCGAAACCAAGAATAGCATTCAACGCAGACATGCGAACGGGCTGTGGCTTGGATACCTCAATTCCCAATGTACCGCCGTAGAAATTAAGATGGCTTTCCATCGTTTTTCCGCCATTGATGACGATGAACACACGATCAAGAAACGACTCTGCTTGCCCAAGACCAAACGCAGCATTCTTAACGGTTGTGAAGTATGTTAATTCTTTCGCAGGTCCAAACGCCTGCATGGCCTTTATGTCATCTGTTGTCGAAAGGTTTCGCGGCATCGCAATGATCTCGAATTCCGACCCTTCAAGCCGTTCCGGCATCGCATCGACATCTTCGACGAGTAATTCGTTGGCGTTCCAGCCAAATGTTCTGAGTGGTTTATAATTTGGGACAGGGGGAGATTCGACGAATCGAAATACCATGTCCGCGCCGCTGGCCGGTTGCATAACAAGATAAGGACGCCCAGCGGTCACCGGCGCATCCCAAAGCCCTGCCACCTCAGCGCTTATCTCGCCACGAGAGACAACTTGGTAACCTAATGTATCCGCATAGGCGCGTTCAGCAGCCGCGAGGTCTGGTACCGACAACGTGACGGCAAGAATGGGTCCTAACATTTTCAAGATCCTTTGCAGCTAAATGAACGAGCGCCACGCTCGTTTCGTTTTCTCAATATAACAAAAAACTATCCACTCGATTATGTCAGTTGTGATCACTTGGAGTTTGGGTGAGCAAGCTTTGTTGCAAGAAAGTGCGCCCAAGGGTCGCCCCCATTTGTTCAATACCATGGCCATGATTGGGTACGATATGCGCCGTGTAGGTGATGTCTTGCGAGTCCAAGGCCTGTTGCATATGAGACAGAGCAGTAACCGGTATGACATCATCAGCGGAGCCATGCACCAAAATGAGCGGCGGGGTCGCCTGCACGTCTTCTTTCAAGTGATCGCTACCGAGCAACGCGCCAGAGTATCCAACTATGCCACCAATAGTAGGGACGCGACGCAAACCGACGTGCAACGCCATCATCGTGCCTTGCGAAAAACCGATTAGGGCGAGGCGCTCAGGCGGTAATTTTAGATCATTGAGAATGCTGTCCAAATAGTTATTGAGGGACGTAGCCGAGCGCTTAGCGCCTTCGTACATAACGGCAAAGGCGCCCGCCGTGCGCGCAGGATCACGTCTCATCATCTCCGGGTCATACCCTTGTAAGGTAAACCATTGCCGACCGTAGCCGACCTCACCAGGTTCGGGCGCATGCGGGCTGTAAAACGCAGCGTCGGGAAGGCTTTCAGAGAAGTAGGGGGCAAGGCCAATTAGGTCATTGCCGTCAGCGCTATATCCATGAAGAAAAACAACGGCCTGTTTTGCCGGCCCACCTGATATTGGCGGACGACTAGGGCCTTCGAGAGTAACGTGATCAGACATAGTAGCAAACAAGCTCCAGAAACCACCTCACGTCATGATAGAGTATGGCAATAAGTGATGCACCAATTCAGAAAACGTAGAATAGGGA
>WLXB01000125.1 GCA_012103295.1 Alphaproteobacteria bacterium
GGATTTCCTCAAAGACCTTGTCGATCCTGGCGTAGATCTGGACAAACCTGCGGCGCCACCTCCACGTCCAGCACCGACAGTCAACGACGTCACCGGGGCTGTTGAACTTCTCCAAGACGCCAAGCGCCCGTTAATCATCGCCGGATCAGGGGCCTCTCGCTCTGGGGCCGGAGCAGCGCTACGAGAGCTAACGGATCTCGGCATCCCTGTTGCCACCCATAACCTAGGTCGAGGTTTGGTCCCTGAAAATGACCATACGGGTTGGGGTTGGCCCCTCGCTCAATTCGCGGCCCATGAAGCCGATTTGGTGATCTGGGCCGGTGCCCGTATGGCTAAAAAGTTTGGTTACGGCTTAAGTCCGCGTTTCCCGCCCCCGGTCAAAATGATCCAGATCGACCTCGAAGCGGAAGAGATAGGCCGCAACCGGATGGTTGAACTCGGCCTGGTCGCTGATTGCAGAACTGCTTTAACGGCTATTCTTAGCAAGTTAAAAACACGCTCAAGGCCCACCTACGACCCATCTTGGGTCAGACAAAGCCTGCAAGAGCGCCTCGACGTCATCGAGCAAAGCGGCCACGAAGAAGATCACATTCATCCTCTCCGCCTCGCACGGGCCGTCAATGCGCGGCTGCCCAAGGATGCGATCTTTATTCAGGACGGCGCTTCGATTCTGGTCAGAAGCTGGGCCGTCACCCGCTACGGCTCTGAGGGCGGATACATGGACACCATGCCACTCGGGTCTATGGGTATGGGTACCTCTTTGGCCCTCGGTGCTGTCGCCGGAGCGAAAGAGGTCGCCGCGGAAACCGGAGAACCAGAGCGCAAGGTCGTGATGGTCACCGGCGACGGAGCGTTTGGCTTCTATTGCGCCGAACTGGACTCAGCGACGAAAGCCGACCTGCCGTTCCTATGCGTCATTTCAAACAACGGCGGCTGGGGGAACGAAATTCATACCCAGCCTCATCAAGTGGGCCGCACCATCAATGCCCATTTTGCCGACACCCGTTACGACACTGTCGCTCAGGGTTTCGGCGCCGAGGGCTTTAGGGTTGAAACCGTGGATGGGCTAGATAGCACGTTGGATAAAGCCTTTAAAATCAATGATAAAACGGTTGTGGTTGATGTGATTGTTCAAGATTCTGGAGGTCTCGATCCACGGACCAGCACGCTGCTCTACCACGATGTGGAGCAAACCAGAGCGGCACATTTCAGTGGAGGCGACCAATCGTGACCGGCGCAGACGCCCTCATTCAGACGCTCGTCGACTGTGGTGTCGATACCTGTTTCGCCAACCCTGGAACGACTGAGACTCACTTAGTGGGCGCGATCGACCGATCAAATGGCCTGCGCCCGATCCTCGGGTTGTTTGAGGGTGTGTGCACCGGTGCAGCTGATGGATACGCGAGATTAGCCGGCAAGCCAGCCGCGACCCTGCTTCATCTAGGACCCGGCCTAGCCAACGGCTTATGCCACTTACACAATGGAAGGAAAGCGCACTCACCCATCGTCAATCTCATTGGCAATCATCCGCGCTCCCACCTCGAATACGACGCGCCATTGTCCTCGGATATCATTGGGCTAGCCGAGCCCGTCTCTGGTTGGGTCAGGCAAGTCTCGGAACCTAGTGACATCGCACAAGATGGCGCGGACGCGGTCGCCGCAAGCTGGGGACCGCCAGGACAAGTTGCTAGTCTCATCATCCCGGCCGATTGCAGTTGGTCGGAAGGCGCAACGCCAGTTAATGCGCCACGGCGGTCCATTCCAAAGCCTGCTATGGATGATGCCGTCCGGGCAATCGCCGATCTTTGTGCAAATGGCTCAAAAACAGCCCTTCTCATTGGCGCTCAAGGCCTGACTGAACCGGGCTTGAAAGCCGCCGGTGCGATTGCCGAAAAAACTGGTGTACGGCTACGCCTATACCTTTGAGCCGCGCATGCAGCGCGGCGCTGGGCGGGTTTTAGTCGAGCGCATTCCGTATTTTCCTGAAGATGCCGAAGAGGCCCTGAAAGGCCTGGACCATATGGTTCTCTGCGGGTCCAAGGAGCCGGTCTCATTCTTTTCCTATCCCACCGGTGGCGGGACGTTGGTCCCCGACGGCTGTGAACTCCATACCCTCGTCCCTGTCGGTGGTGATGTGGTCCCCAGTTTAGCCGCACTTGCAGATCAACTCAGCGCCAAGACTACCGCCGCCACACAGCCCCTCTTGCTGCCTGACCTCCCAAACGGTGCGATCACGCCAGAAGCCGCGTCTGCCGTACTTGCACGCAACATCCCTGAACAGGCAGTCGTTGTTGATGAAGGCATTACTGTCGGCTTTCCCGCCTACGCCCAATCCGCGAGATCAGCGCCCCACGATTGGCTGTTCATCACCGGCGGCGGCATTGGCTGGGCGATGCCCGTCGCCATCGGCGCAGCGGTCGCGGCGCCAGAAAAGAAAATCCTATGCATCCAAGGTGATGGCGGCGCGATGTACACCATCCAAGCTTTGTGGACCATGGCCCGTGAAAACCTTGATGTCACCACCGTGATCTTCTCAAACCGGGGCTATGTCATCTTAGACATTGAACTGCAGCGGCACGGTCTTGGGCCTGCGGGTGTCAATGCCCACCGGCTTATGGATATGGACGAACCACGGATCGACTTTGTGAAATTGGCCGACGCTCAGGGCGTTGATGCCCACCGGGTTGAGGATTGTGGTCGTTTTTCTGAAGTATTGGCCGATTGCTTGCAACAGCCAGGACCGCACTTCATCGAGGTGATGATGGCTTAAAGGCTAGTCTGTCGCCTGATCCGGTTTCGGTAAGGGCAAAGGAATACCCGCCGCCGTAAACGCATCTCCGCAGGCCGCCGATAAAGCCGCATGGCTATCCCGTGCCAGCTTGTTACCGTTCCAGTAAATATCGTTACCCCGCACGCTCACCTGTCCGACCACACCTTCACCACTGAGCAACGTAGATGCGCCACTGGCAAAGTCATCGCCTCCGAGCCCTAGCCGCTCGGCCAGGTCCAGCTGAATATCTATGTTGATCTCTTCCGGCGCGAAAATGTCGTAGCCACCACCCAAATCTGCCGGGACAACCGGGCGCCCGCGAACGTCAACACCGGGGACGTAAGCAACGTCGTCCGATGGGACATGGGACACCAACTGGCGGCAATCCTCAGTACGGACCGAAAGGATTGAGGTTTGTGCAGTCGCAGCAGAGGAAAGCGCAACAGCCAGTCCGAGCACGATGGGTATGCGAGTCCATTTCATGACTAAATTCTGCGCCCGAAAGGGTTAACAGGTCGTGTTCAAATAGTCCGAAAACAGAAGATGAATCGGCCGTTTTTGGCTCAAATCTGCGGATCACACCACAATGGGCTAGGGTTTTTCTTTTGCCGCCAATGGGTTCAAAATACCTCAGAACAATCTCAGAGGATTAGAGCCATGCGCACCACCGCACTACTTTGTCTGCTACTCGGCTTTTCAACCCAATCCATCGCACAACCTGCGGCGATTAGCCCGCGCGGAATGGGCGACAGTAGCGAGACCAAAGGTCCGGCAACGCTGATTCATGCTGGAACCGTCTTAGCGGTGCCTGGCAATGGCCCTCAATCTACAATGACCATTGTCGTTCGAGGAGATCGCGTGGAAGCGGTCGAAAGTGGACACCAGTCTGCAGCCGACCTTGGAATTGGTAGTGCCACCGTACTTGACCTTTCAGAGCACTTTGTACTCCCGGGGTTAATGGATGCCCATGTGCATCTGCGCAGCCAGCCCTTTGATCGTCAGGTAACACGGGGATTCAATCGCGGCCGAACATCGCTCACTCCAGCTCAAAAAGGAGTCAATGCAATCATCTACGCACGACGCACGTTGGCGGCAGGTTTTACCACCGTGCGTGATCTCGGCTCCGACGATCAATCGGTGTTCGCAGCCCGAGATGCCATCAACCGCGGCCGCGTTGTCGGCCCGCGCATATTGGTCTCAGGCGCATCAGTGGCGGTAACGGCTGGTCATGCAGACACCACCAACGTGGACCAGAACAGCCCAACGCTACGCATGCAAAATGCGGTCTGTGATGGTGAAGCGGAATGCCGCCGTGCCGTGCGCTACCAGGCGAAGATGGGTGCCGATGTTATTAAGGTCACCATCACGGGCGGCTTTGCGTCCAACACCAAGTTGCTTCCCCAAATGTTTGCCGATGAGCTGACGGCGATTATAGACACGGCCCACCAACTCGATCTGAAAGTCGCCGCACATGCGTACCACCCCGATGCCATTCGCGATGCCGTCGCCGCAGGGGTCGATTCCATCGAGCACGGTTTTCTGGTCAGTGATGATGGCCTTCGCATGATGAAGCGCGAGGGTGCCTTCCTAGTGCCCACCATCTCTGCCAGCTATCCGCCGCCGTTCCTGCGCCAAATCGACCCGCCGTCGGTTCGCCTACGCAATGAATACGCTGCTTTTGAACGCGCGTACAAAATGGGCGTCAAAGTCGCGTTTGGCACCGACGCTGGTACTTTTGCCCATGGTGATAACGCCAAGGAATTTGGCCTCATGGTGCGCTACGGCATGACGCCCGAAGATGCGATCCGTGCAGCGACAGTGGTCACCGCAGACCTCTTTGGGATCGACGACATCGGGACACTAGAACCGGGTCAACTGGCTGACGTCATCGCCGTCACTGCCGATCCTCTCGACGACATCACCGCCTTGCACAGCATCGATTTCGTTATGAAGTCCGGCCAAGTGGCCAAACGGGATGGCGTGATGCTGGACGGAATGACCTATCCGGACTTTGTCGGTTTTTCAACGCCGGAGCGTTAAGCCTGCTCGATCTCGATCAGGGTGCCGTCGAAGTCTTTGGGGTGAACGAACAACACCGGCTTGCCGTGGGCGCCGGTTTTGGGTTCGCCGTCGCCCAAGATGCGCTTGCCTTCCGCCTTAAGCTGATCGCGAGCCGCGAGTATGTCGTCCACTTCAAAACACAGATGATGCATGCCGCCTGACGGGTTCTTGTCGAGGAACCCCTGAATTGGGGAATTCTCACCAAGGGGATGCAGCAGTTCGATCTTGGTATTTGGCAACTGCACAAACACCACCGTGACGCCATGGTCTGGCAAATCTTCGGGCTCGGTGACTGTCGCACCCAGCGCATTCCGGTAGGTCGCAGCGGCCGCCGCTAAGTCCGGCACCGCAATCGCAACATGGTTTAAGCGTCCTATCATAACATCCTCATTGTTTTACCCGCCCATTATATCCGTGTGACATGCACGCGGATCAGGGGTTTACCATTTTGCCCGCCAGAGAAGATACGCCGGATACACCGACGCACAGCTTCTTCAACGACGCCATCGTCTCTTTTCGATTTACCTTTAATCCGCTCAACAGCGTCTTCGACTTCTTCAGCCAACGCATCAGAGCCATCATCGGCCAAGGGATCGAGAATACCGAGAACCGAAACCTGTGCATCTGCGGCAAGGCGGCCGTCCTCTTCCAGCACTAGAGAAACAACGACGCTGCCGCCGTAGAATATCTTCTTGCGATCGCGGAGAACCGGATCCCAAAAAGAAACGGCACGGTCGCCCTCCCACGACATCCGGCCCGACCAAACTTCACCCATCACGGCTGGGTCCCCAGGGGCCAGTCGCACTGCTGAGCCATTTTCCACCAACACCGCCTGCGGCACCTGGCATTCTTCGGCCAATTCAGCATGAGCCCTCATATGGAGGGCCTCACCATGAACAGGAATCGCCGTATGCGGTCTAATCATTGAGTACATCCGCCGCATTTCATCTCGCGCCGGGTGGCCAGACACATGGATCGGCGCATCCCTGGCCGTGATGATCTCTACGCCAGATTTCGCCAATTCGTTTTGCAACTTCATGATCGATTTTTCATTGCCCGGGATAACCCGAGAAGAAAACACCACCGTGTCCCCCTCTTCCAAGCGGACATCGCGATGGCTGCCAAAGGCAATGCGGTTCAAAGCCGCTCGGGCCTCGCCCTGACTGCCAGTGCAGATATACAGAACTTTGTCGTTGGGCAAATGAGCCGCATCTTCGGCCTCATAAAAAACGATATCGTCAGACAGATAGCCGGTCTTGCGCGCGGCATCCACAATCCGCCACAGCGACGCCCCGACGAGAGAGACATGGCGGTCATTGGCCGCTGCCGCCCTGGCAATGCTCTCAAGCCGAGCTAAGTTCGATGCAAAACAGCCGACGGCCACGCGCCCGGTCAACTTGCCGATTAACTCTGTTAGAGCAACCCGAACATCCCCTTCGGATCCCGCCTCCCCCTCTGAGAAAACGTTGGTGGAATCACCGACCATCGCCAGCACACCTTCGTTGCCGATGGCTTCCAGGGCAGCAAAGTCTGTGGCCTCGCCGATCAGTGGGTCCGGATCGAACTTCCAGTCCCCTGTGTGCATGATCAAACCGTGGGGCGTCCTGATGGCTAGCGCATTCGGTTCTGGAATCGAATGGGTCAGCGACACGAAATCAATATCGAAGGGCCCCAGTTCTAGGTTTCCTCCCAGAGGAATCTCGGTCAGCGGTAAGAGGTTCTGTAGTCCAGTTTCCGGTAACTTTCGTCGCAAAAACTCCGCTGCAAAGGGCGTCGCATAAACTGGGCATTCTAGTTTGGGCCACAGATACGCGACCGCGCCGAGGTGGTCTTCATGGGCGTGAGTCAGAACCAGCCCAATGAGCTGATGCTTACGCTCAACAATGAAATCCGGGTCGGGCATCACCACATCGACACCTGGAATGCTGTCATCGCCGAAAGTGACACCCAGGTCGACCATGATCCACTGGCCGTCACAGCCATAGAGGTTGAGATTCATCCCGATCTCGCCGGACCCGCCAAGAGGAACAAACCACAGCCCCTTGTTGAGACCCTTGGGAGGCTTAGCCTTAGGCCCACTTGGCGTCATAGAGGATTCCGTTGATGAACGGCGCGCAGTCCGCGCAAGGTCAAATCATCGTCCGTGTGGTCAATCACCTGGGTAGACGTCGCAAACAGAGGGGCTAGACCACCTGTACCGATTACCGCCATGCCGCCGCCTCGCTCGTCTTGAATGCGAGCGACCAACCCTTCAATGAGACCGATGTACCCCCAGAACACACCGGAGCGCATTGCTCCAACGGTTGAGGTGCCAACCACTGGAGCCTGACCTGGATTTTCGACTGGGATTCTCGGCAGTAGGGCCGCCGCCATATGCAGGGCTTCCATAGACATGTTGATCCCGGGCGCGATGACGCCGCCGGCATAGTTACCGTCTTGATCAACTACATCGAATGTTGTTGCCGTACCGAAATCGATAATGATCAACGGACCGCCATAGGTTTCCTGAGCGGCAATGGCATTGACCAAGCGGTCGTCACCAACTTCACGTGGATTTTGCATCAACACGGTAAGGCCGAGGTCTAAACCCACATCACCGATAAAGCGGGTCGTAACGCCAAAGAACTCCGAACACATCGTCCGCAGCGCTCGGTTCTTATTGGGCACAACCGACGACACGATCGCCGCCTTGATGTCTGCCCGTGCCAGGCCATCCCGCTGCATGATCTGGCCAAGCCAAACCCCGTAGTCGTCGCCGGTCTTTTCACTTTCCGTGGCGGTTCGCCATTGCCCAACAAGGCTGTCGCCGTCGTAGACTGCAAAAACGATATTGGTATTTCCGCAATCAATGACCAACAGCATGCGCTAGTCCCCAGGCCCAAAGAATACGTCCCCGGCCGAAACCGTACGAATACCCGCCGCGCCCTGGTTCAATAACAACGCGCCGTCGTCCGCCAAGCCGTCGAACGTTCCGTCGAGTTGTTCATGCGGAAGGCGCACGATCATAGTGTCTCCTAGTCCAATTGCCCGCTCGAGCCATACCCGGCGCAGGGCCGTAAACCCAACAGTGTTCCAAGTCTCAAGCCAGCGTCCCAGTCTTTCACACACTCTGGCCGATAATACCTTGGGGTCGATCGGGAACTCGGTCAGCGCGCCGACAGGGTATACCGCATCGGAGACTTCAACCGGAATAAGATTAGCCCCCATGCCGACCACAACTTGATCGCGATTAGGCACCGCCTCCAGCAACAGGCCTGCGACCTTCGCCCCCTCGAAGAGAAGATCATTGGGCCATTTACAGTTGAGGTTGGGCACGTCACCACCGGCTTCGATCTGAATTGCGTCAAATAGAGCCAGCGCCGCTGCAAAACCCACCTGCCCCGCCGTCACGGGTTGAGCATCGACCAAGACGCTGAGATAAAGATTGCCCGTTGGGCTGTCCCAGTTTCGTCCGCGGCGGCCCCGGCCCGCTGTCTGAACATCGGCTCGTATCGCCAGACCTGCAGCCTCGCCAACATCAGCGCGGCGCAGCAGTTCCGCATTCGTACCGTCGATTGTGGCGACGTGATCTAAGCGCCATCCATCCGGTAAGGCGGGCAGCGAAGACATCGGAGAAAGTGGATTAACCCTGGAACAGAGCGGCAGCGGCCGCATCGGCCCCGGCCAAAAGTGGCTCCGGCAGGAAGATAAACACGACCACGGCGAACGCGCAGACACCCATCACCAAAGCCGTGGAAAAGTCGGGGCGATCGAAACTGTCTGCCGATTCATCGAAGTACATGATTTTGATCAGACGCAAATAATAATACGCCCCAACAACGCTGGAGAGGACACCAATCACCGCCAAGGGAATCAACCCTGCGTTTACAGCGGCGGCGAAAACAAAATACTTGCCGAAGAATCCGGCCAGCGGCGGTATGCCCGCCATCGAGAACATCAGAACCGTCAGCGCCAATGCAATCGCGGGGTTGGTTTTTGAAATACCAGAAAGATCATCGATGCTTTCCACATAGCGATCCTTGACCCGCATGGACAAGATGACCGCGAAAGTCCCGACATTCATGAACAGGTAGATCAGCATGTAATAGATCATGCCGCGGGCACCCTCTTGGGTCCCAGCAACAAGGCCGATCAACGCATATCCAACATGACCAATCGAACTGTAAGCCATTAGCCGCTTGATATTGTTCTGGGCGATGGCGGCAACCGCACCCCAAAGCATCGAGGCGACACAAATGACGGTCAAAACCTGTTGCCATTGGACTATCAGGTCATCGAATGGTCCAACCAGGATGCGGAGGAATAGACTGAGTGCCGCAATCTTAGGCGCAACCGAGAAGAACGCAGTTACTGGTGTCGGCGACCCTTCGTAGACATCGGGCGTCCACATGTGGAAAGGCACGGCTGACACCTTGAAGGCAAAGCCGCAAATAACGAACACAATGCCAATAATCACGCCGACATTGTCTTGGCTTCCAGTCAGCGCATCGGCCAATCCAGCGAAAGATGTAGTGCCAGAGAATCCGTAAACCAGCGACGAACCGTACAGCAAAAGCCCTGACGCCAATGCCCCGAGGACAAAATATTTTACCCCGGCTTCGGTCGCTTTCAGATTGCCTCGGTTGAACGCCGCTAGAACGTATAGCGCCAGACTTTGCAGTTCCAGCCCGACGTAGAGAGAGATCAGATTGTTGGCTGAAACCATCATCATCATGCCGAGGACGGCGAAGATCATGATCACTGGTAATTCGTAACGCGCAATGCCTTCATTGCGCGCCCACGGCAATGCCAAGAGCATAGCGAGACCGGCACCAAGAAGAATAAGCAGTTTCGCAAAGGCGGTGAAATCATTAACCAAAAACAGGCCGTTAAAAGTCACCGTACCAACACCATCACCTGTCGCATTCGTAGACAACGCAAGGACCGCAGCCACCGCAAAGGCTAGAATCGCGAGCATGGTCACGCCACGCACGGGATCTTTCTTGCGGAAGACACCAACCATCAGCAATGCCATTCCGGCGATGGCCAGGAATATTTCCGCATAGGCTGGAGTAAGGTTCGGTAGGGCTGTCATTTCATTCTCCCCTATCGACCCAAAGCCAAGCGAACGCCGTCAACGAGGCCAGATGCCAACGCATGAGCATCCAGAGCGGCGTGATAATCAGTTACAAGCTTCGTCACAGATGCTTCCATCACGACCAAGAACGACATCGGATACACACCCATCCACATCACGACGACACACAGGGGCGCAAAAATGATGATCTCGCGGCGCGATAGATCAAGCATGTCTTTGAGGTCTTCTTTGACAAGTTCGCCGTAAATCACCCGGCGGTAGAGGTACAACATGTACGTTGCACCAAGAATGACTCCGGTGGCGGTCAAAAGAGCAACCCAGGTGTTAACCTGAAACACGCCTGTCAAAATGAGAAACTCACCAACGAACCCAGAGGTTCCGGGCAATCCGACCGACCCCATCATCATCAGCATGAAGACAAAGGCATACTTGGGCATATTGTTGACCAAGCCGCCATATCGACCGATTTCTCGCGTATGAAGGCGGTCATAAACCACACCA
>WLXB01000012.1 GCA_012103295.1 Alphaproteobacteria bacterium
CATTGATGAACAGACCGGCGTGATAGTGATCGGCGATGGCGTCCGCATTTCTCAAGTGGCGATTGCCCAGGGCAACCTCACCATTCGGGTTACCGAAACGCCACAGGTGTCACAGCCAGCACCGTTCTCCGAAGCCGGCGAAACGGTCGTGGTGCCACGTACTGATATTCAAATCGATGAAGATGAGGACAGACGCCTGCAAGTTGTGAATGGCGGCGTGGATCTTCAAGATTTGGTCAATGGTTTGAACTCCCTGGGGGTCGGCCCACGCGACATGATTTCAATTCTGCAGGCCATTAAAGCCTCTGGCGCTCTGCACGCTGAAATCGAGGTGATGTAATGTTGGACCCTTCAACCCTTCTTACTCAAGCCACTGATGCCTATGCCAATGGCGCGCAGAAACGCGTTGCCGGCCAAGCCGCTGCTGCAAAAGGCATGAGCGAAGCCCAAGCCAAAGAAGCATCGGAACAGTTCGAATCCTTCTTCATCGGCCAAATGCTCGAATACATGAACACCGACATCAATAGTGATGGGCTGTTCGGTGGTGGTCATGCTGAAGAAGTTTGGCGTTCGATGCTGAACCAGGAATACGGCAAAGAAATCGCCAAAAGTAGTTCCCTGGGTGTTTCCGATGCCGTCATGCGCTCTCTGCTCCAAGCACAGGGTGAAGCAACAACAGGCAATCAGAGTGCCATAGCAGCACCTGATCAAGCAGAACTCGCGGCGCCTATTGCCGCAGCCGCATCCAAAGAAAGGATGAATTGATATGAACGCTCAACCTAAGATGCCGCCCCGTTTGCGCCAGCCTGGACAACAATCCATGCCGAAACGGCCGCGCAAGCAGAATGGCCGCCACGAGAACCTGCCGCCGCGCAATAAGAGCGAAGACATGTTCCAGATCATTCGTCAGCTCAACGATTTGCTGATGAAAGAGAATGTCGCACTTAAGAAACATCGTGTCAGCGACGTCCATGTTTTGGGCGAGCGCAAGCAAGATTTGGCGCGGCTGTACCAACAGCAAATGAACGCATTCCATCGCAACCCGGAACTCTTGAAAGAGATGGATGAGGGCAAACGGAACGCGCTGGTTCAGGCTGGTGTTCGCCTTGGCGAACTGATGAAGGACAACGCAAGTCTGTTGCGCGCCAACATCAAAGTCATCAATACGTTCATGAAGTCGGTTGTGGATTCAGTTCGGGAAAAGCAAGAACGCAAATCCACCTCCTACTCGCAACAGGGCAATTTAGACGGCTACGCCGCCGTGAAACGCAATATGGCTGTGAGTTTGAACGAGGTCACATGATCCCGTCCGCAGCCATATCAAGGACCAATGAAGGGCCGCCGCTATGTCGTTAACACTGGCGCTCAATACAGCGATTTCCGGACTCAACACCGCACAGGCGGGGCTGGGAACGATCTCGCACAACATTGCCAACGTAAACACCGAGGGATACACCCGTAAGATCCTCGACCCCTCGTCGCGCGTGCTGGCTGGCACCGGCGCAGGCGTCTTGGTCGGTGATATCCGCAATTCCGTTGACCAAAACCTGCTAGAGGATTTGCGTCAAGAATTCGGTGGGTTCGGTCTACTGCAAACCAAGAATACCTATTTCAACCGCATATCCGATGTGTTCGGAACTCCTCAGTCGAACACCTCCATCGCCCATAACGTCAGCAAGCTGGTCAACGAGTTTGAACTGCTGTCGACGGAAGTCGAGAAGCCGGCGACCCACCTCGCCACGGTTCAAGCGGGCATCAGTGTGGCTGATCAGCTCAAACGGATGAGCGACACGGTACAGGGCTTGCGGCTAGACGCAGACCGGGAGATTCAGCAGGGAATTCTCGAGATGAATGGTCTGATGACGTCGATTTCGACGTTGAATGATCAGATTGCGCTCGGCAGCGCGACCGATCGCCAGACAGAAGATCTGGAGGATAAGCGCGACGTCGCCCTGAACAAACTCGCTGAGCTCGTCGATATTCAATACTTCTTCACCAACAACGGCTCGGTTAGCGTTTTCACGACTGACGGCGTAACTCTGGTGGATAGCGAACCGGTCCAGATGGCCCACGTGTCACTGACACGGGTCAATCCCGAGCACAGCTACGCGGGCGGAGACTTCAACGGCATTTTCGCGGGCGTTCTGGACATCACCAACGATATCCGCAGCGGCAAGCTGAAGGGTCTGATCGAAATGCGCGACGAGAGACTGCCGGAAATGCAGTCTCAGATGGATGAGTTGGCGCGCAATTTCGTTGAAGAGGTCAATCTCATACACAACCGAGGTACATCGTACCCGTCTGTTGTGACCGAGGGCACTGGCTCCAGGCAATTTCTCGACTCTGCCACACAGGAAATAGATATCACCAGTGGTGACGTCAGTATCGTGCTGTACAACACAGACGGTTCTGAAGCGTTTTCCACGAAACTTGGCGCCGATCTCGGCTTTACCACGGGCACCGTCGATGCGATGGCAACAGCCATTCAAACCTATATCGCGGCACAAGATCCACAACTCGCCAACGCCACCGTTGCGGTCAACGCAGCTGGTGAACTGGCATTCAGCCTAGGCACCGAAGCGTTTGGCCTCGCCTTCAGGGATGAAACCACGGCGATCAAAGGCAGCACGACATCAGATACGACAATCCAGTTCGATTTGGATGGCGATGGCAATGACGACCAAACCCACAGCGGTTTTTCAAATTTCTTTGGGATGAACGACTTTTTTGAGACAACGCCGAAACTCTCGTTTTGGGAATCTGACTTTAAGTCTGCCAACTTTACTCTCGGAACTGTCGCAGCGCGCACTTTGACATTCTACGACCAGACCAACGGCCCGGCAGGCGCCGGTATTGGCACATTGGTTGTAAGCCCTGGTGATACGCTGCAAGACATCGCCGATGCCATCAACGCCGATGCCGCCTTAAGTGTGCGTATCGAGGCAGAAGTCGTGCCTGATGGCAACGGTCAGAAACTGCGCATTCAACAGATTCAAGGCGAACAGGTCTTAATCACCCAAACAGCAGGTACTGATGCGATTGATGCGCTGGGCCTAGACGTCTCAGAAGTCGGTATGTCTTCTCAGTTGGATATCACCACCACACTCAAAGATGATCCAAGTCGTATTTCCCGTGGGCGGGTACAGTTCGACAATCTGACCGGCCGATATTTTGTATCTCCTGGTGACAACGAGGTCGCCGGCGAAATGGCCGCGCTGATGACCGGCCAAGCCTCATTTGACGCCGCAGGCGGAATTTCTGCCGGCTCAATCACGTTCGCAGAATATGCATCTCAGATCGTGTCCCGCGCCTCAACGTTGTCTGCCACAGCAAGCACCGAGTTTCAGTTTCAGAACGACATCAAAAATGCACTTGATCTCAAGCATGCTCAAATCAGTGGCGTGAACCTTGACGAAGAACTCAGTCAGCTTCTCGTTTTTGAGCAAACCTACGCAGCGTCTGCCAAAGTCATTTCGACCACGCAGCAGCTGTTCGACATACTTAACAACCTGGTCTAGCGCAGTAAGCGGGCTCAGGAGGGAAAAACCATGGTCACACGCATAGCCACATTTGCTTCGCAACAGGCACTCGTCAATCAAATGTTGACGGCCCAGTCGCGCGCTTTTGACTCACAGACTCAAGTCGGAACTGAGAAAAAATCTCAGACCTACACCGGCATTGCATCAGACAGTTTCCGCCTGATTAGTGTCGAGAACGAGCGATCACGACTTGATCAATATGTGAAGAATAATTCGATTGCCGAGACCAATGCCAAGGCTATGGTCACCACAGTTGAGTCTATGGACGAAGTTATTCGCTTGCTGCGCTCTGAAATGATCACCTTCACCAGTCGCGACTTGAGCGATGCATCTGACGAAGACGTGTCAGCTGTGACGGATATCCAGGCCAGAGCCTTTGCTGCCCTCAATGATATGGAGTTCTTCCTCAATCTTCAGATTGACGGCAAATACCTGTTCGGTGGCGGCAAATCAGATAGCCCACCCGTATCAATCCCCTACGACAATGCCACTGAATTCCAGCAGGATTTCGATGGCCTCGGCGTGACCTATCCGACAACCCGCGCCGCTCACCTGAGCCAAGCAGTCTTTAGCGGCGTTACGGCTGCTTATACCAACGAAAACATCCCCGTACAGGGTGTTGCAACGGACGTGACCCGCGTGACCGGTGCCGCAGGCGACCTAATCACAGCGACCTTGAACGACACGACTTTTGGCACCCTGACCTTCAACAACGTGGCGACCGAGGGGACGATTGATTCGTCCGTTCAAAACGCGTTCAGCAACGTCACCGTCGGTCAAACGATCCTCCTAAACGGCACAGAAACCGCTGGTGCAGGTGCGACAGATAACAACGGTGTCTACACCGTCACAGCAGTCTCCGGTGACGGGACACAGATTACGGTCGATCAAAACTTTGCCACAGGCGGTGGTGCCACTGAAGTCTTAGGGACGGGGGTTGAAATCAATCTCGCCGTGCCAGACGGCACAACGGTTTTTCTTAGCGGGACTGATGTCACCAATGATGGCGCCTACACAGTGCGCTGGCCGACCAATGCGGAAATAGGCGGCATCCCGCTCAACATGAACGCAGCAGCTCCGGCTGTCGTGTCCGGTGACGTGATGTGGATGTCAGGACAGGTTATTGACGCATCCGGCGAAACCGCAACATTCGATGCGAAGCCATATTACCTTGGCGACAGCCTTGAGACCGAACACCGGGTCAGCGATGGCCGTACTATCAAATTTGGGGTCAACGGCCTGGACCCAGCCTTTGAAAAAGCCATCCGCGCGATCGGACAGGTTCTTCAAGGTGACTTAATTAATAACCAGCAACGCGGACTTGATTCGCTTGGATTGCTTAACGATGCCATTGAGCATTCGCCGCAGTCGACAGAGATGCCGAGCGATTTACAGGATGTTGCTCAGCGCCTAGCGCTAAACCAAAGCATCATCTTTAACGCCAAGGAAGACATGAAAGAATTCAATGGATTCCTGGGGCAACGCCAGATCGAACTGGAAAACGTTGACGTAACGGAGGCTGCTGTACGCCTTCAGGATGATGTACGTGCGTTGGAAATCTCGTTCGCGACCCTCGCTCGTATCCAGCAGTTGTCACTGAACAACTTCATCTAAGGTAGTTAGTCGGTGGCTTTGGTTCGCAAGAGCCAGGCTTGCCGTATCGCGTGCTCATAAGCGCGGGCGGTCTCTGGTGCGTCGGTCAACGCGCTGGACGCGATACGCGATCGCAGGCTTGACCTTAGTGCAGCAAGGCTAGCGACATCCGCTGCCCGCGCCTGGGCATGTGCGACAAACGCAGCTGGTGTTTTCATCACCCAGTCCGACAGTCCGCTAGATGCAAGAAGACTCGCACCGACACGGGCCGCATGGCTTTGACCACACAGCGTTAGCACGGGCACACCCATCCACAGAGCTTCACAGGTGGTCGTGGTGCCATTGTAGGGGAATGTATCCAACGCAATATCAACGCCCGCATACAGCGCAAGGTGATCATGGTCCTCAGCAGCCCAGCCACGGGTCTCTATGCGATTATCGGCGATTCCGTTCTGCTCAAACCGTGCTCTAACATCGTTCGCTGTATCCATGTCGGTCAGCGCACGGGCTTTCATCAACAATCGTGAGTCGGGCACAGCGTTCAAAACGTCGGCCCACAACGATACGGTGTCGTCTGAGAGCTTTGCCAACTTGTTAAACGACCCAAAAGTGATGACACCACTATCTTGTGCTGGAAGGGGCGCAACTGGCGGCGCGGCCGCTGGCGGGGCGAAAACATGAAGCCCGCGGTCAAGTCGAAGAGGACGATCACGATCATAGGCCGTGTCCATTTCCACCGGATTAGAAATCGGGTCACAGAGCCAATAATCCATTGTCGATATGCCAGTAGGGCCGGGATAGCCGAGCGCCATGATTTGTACGGGCGCAACACGACTTGCCACCGCACGTAGTCGATTGCCAGTGGTTCGACCCGCCAAGTCGATCAAAACATCCAACTTCGAACCTCTTAGAAGAGTGGTTACCGCGTCATCGGGCAACCCCGCCACGCTATGCCATTCGGCCGCAACCTTTTCGTAATTAGCCGTTATCGCATCCGGCTCAGCAACATCGCTGATGAGAATTGGAATGATCTTGGTGTGGTCCAACGCCTCAAAGAGTGGAAGCGCAAAAAAGCTAACCGAGTGGCGGCGAAAGTCCGGCGACAAGAACCCAACCCGCAATGCACGATCTGGGTTTTTATCTACTGGCCATTGTTTTAGCTCATTTGTAACGCCACTGTTCTGTTCTGCCGCCGCGTGAACAGCCCGCAAAGCCGCGTCATCATCACCGCGATAGATCTCAACATAGAGGCGATTATCGACCGCTGCTGCATGTTCAGCCTGACGCGCAATAACATCTTCAAATGCCTCAACTGCTCCATCAACATTGCACCGCTCAAGACAGGCCACGCCGAGGTTGGTGATCGCATCAATATTATCGGGGTCAGCCTTCACGGCGTTCTTGTATGCGGCCTCGGCGTCACCGAGCTGACCACAGGCCGCCAATACGGCACCCAGATTGTTGTGAGCCATCGAAAACTCTGGAAACTGGCGAACAGCGGTCCGAAAGGCATCAATCGCCCCTGCCCCGTCGCCGACCTGTTCCAACAACAGACCCAGATTATTCCAGGCCACGGGATAAGGGTCCTGCCGAGCGATCGCACCGCGATAGGCTACAATCGCACTGTCAGTGTCACCCATCCGGCTTCGGACCCAACCAAGATTATAATGGGTTGCGGCTAAATCCGGATCAACGGTAACTGCTGATTCTAGGCAAACCAAGGCGGCGTCTTGACGACCGAGATCGGACAATGCCCGACCCTTCAACAGCAAGGCGTGACTATCATTAGAATCTGATTTTAAAAGACGATCGCAGTGCATGACTGCTGCTTCGAAATCGCGCGCTTCGAACGCAAGTGTGGCGGCGAGATTGATGGCATCTCGTGGTGGGTTCTCTTCGGCCATAATCTCAGCCACCAGTGCGGCGGCCTGACCATCAAGACTGGACTGGTAGTATTTTATTGCCAGGGCGAGACGATCATCCATGGCCGCTAAACCGCCTTGGCAAGAACACTTTGAACAGAGTCATCCGCCCTCAATGGCGCTGGTGATTTGTACTCATAGGTCTCTGGCCCGTCACACCAAGTGCGCCATACATCGCGGTATACTCCCTCGAGCCTACGCGTAAAACCGATTTCATCGCGCAACGGAGAGCGCATCATTCGGTCGCGTAACGTACCCCGCACCTCTGCCAGGCGGGTCGGCTCATTGCCCCACGCAATTGCTCTGGCAACATAATTTTCAACGTCCGGCGCGACGAATTCTTGATCTAGGCCGACCGCGTGAAGAAGGCTGAGACCAACCCGACCTGTGTGGCGGTTGCCGGCAACCGACAAAACTGGCACACCCATCCATAGGGCTTCGCAAGTCGTCGTCGTCCCGTTGTAAGGAAACGTATCGAGGCCAAGATCGACACCCGCGTATTTGTTCAGATGGTCCTGCACCGATGGTACAAAGGCATCCATCGAGATGCGCTCCGCCTCTATACCGGCCGCATCGAAGTACCCAAGCACCCGATCGCGAACACTGTCCGTCTTAAGCTGTTTGCACTTTAGATAGAGCCGGGATTGGGGCACGTGTTTGAGAATCTCTGCTCAAGCTTCGACCACGCCCTGATTGAGCTTTGGTAAAACATTAAAAGACCCAAACGTGACATAGCCACGATCAAGGTGTGGGGCGGACGCTGGTGCCGGCGCCTTGGTTGTCGGACGGTAACAGTGAAAACAATCTGGCAAACGAATAAGGGTCTCGACACAACGAGCGTCCGCCTCATCGAGCGGATCAGCACGACCATCGGTGATGCGATAGTCCATCGCGGTTACACCGCTTGTGTCTGGATAACCGACGTATTCGATCTGCACCGGGGCAGGCTTGTGACCACACACGACGAGACGATTGCCAGATGTGTGCCCCCCTAAGTTGACGAGAACATCGATTTTATCGTCACGAATTCGGTCAACCAAAGCCTGGTCCGTTAATCCGGCGGTTTCAATCCATTCGTCTGCAGCCTGCTCCATTGCCGCAGTCACTACGTCGGCTCGGGTGGTGTTGGAGTATAAAATAATCTCGAATTCTGAGCGATCATGTTTTTCGAGAAGAGGCTCCATGAAATAGGACACTGAATGCCCTCTAAAGTCGGGAGACATATACCCTAGCCTCAGTTTTCGATCAGGGTCTCGGACGTGAGCGTGTGTTTTACTGAGGTCTGGCTCGTCGCTGGTGAAACGGGATCCGAAGTCCGTATGGATACTAAAGATCTCGTCATTACTGATGTCATTGAGGTAGAGGCTGGTGAACAGGAAATTGGAGGTATAAACCGGCGCCGACATAGTATTTGCTGCCGCTGCCTCGGCCATCGCGTCACGGGCCTCCGCTACCCGGTGTTGGTCGAGCAAAGCGACGCCAAGTGTGTTGAGCGCCATGACGTTGTCAGGATTGGATTCGAGAGCAAGTTCAATTTCTTTAACGGCCTCAGGCAGGTCCTGTTGTTCAAGAAGCGCGACACCTAAACTGTAATGGGCGAACGCGTTATTAGGATCTTGCTCAATGACCTGTCGATAGGCCGAAACAGCTTCATCGTAGTGACCAAGCATAAAGTGAGCGACGCCTAGGTTAACCCACGCGTCTTGATACGCGGGATCAAGAGTGACAGCACGCTCGAGCTCTTCGATGGCGCGCTCCAGGTGGAACATTTTCAATAGGAGTGTGCCATAATTGTTCGCAAGGACCGGCATATCCGGGCGTAGCGCGGCAGCACGCCCAAACATAACCTCCGCCTCGTCACGGTGCCCGAGCAGAGCCAAAGCCAGACCGAGATTGTTGTGAGCTTCGGCATGGTTGGGATCGAAAGTAACCGCCCGTTCTAAAGCAACACGCGCGTCTTCAAACCGCTCAGCATGCCGCAATGCATTGCCAAGCGAGTTTAGGACCGAAACGTGGTTTGGATGTTCTTCGGCGACCTCTTCCAAACTCTTCAAACTCTTCTCTGGTTTCCCCTGCTCTCTATAAGCCAGCGCTAAGTTCACTTTGGCGTCCGCATAATTTGGATCTAAATCTATGGCGCGACCATAAGACTGAGCAGCTTTCCCAAAGTCACCGCGTGCCAGAACAAGATTGCCGTAGTTATTGTGAGTGATTGGATCATCCGGTTTTAACGCAAGGGCGCGCGCGTAACTGTGATCAGCGGACTCGAAATCACCCTGCTCCTTTTGCACCACGCCCAGATTGACCCAAGCATCGGCAAAATCGGGGTCTAAATCTGTGGCCTTTTCAAATGCCTGTCGGGCCGCAGTCGACTCTCTAGCCAGAGCCAAAGCCAGGCCCAGAGTGTAATGAGCTCTCGCATGAGATTGATTGAATGCCACGGCCATTTGGGCCGTCGCTGCGGCACCCTCCGGATCGGCAAACCGGCGTTGTAGAGTTGACCGCGCGATCAACAAATCAGCGTTGCCTGTTTCCATTAGCAAGGCCGCGTCCAAAACCGACAACGCAGCTTCGGAGTCCTCAAGGTCAGCCAGAACCATCGCCAATTGAATGCCAACCCCCGTGTCGTGAGGCGCCAACTCGACCGCACGCTCTAAACTAGCCCGCGCGCCCTCAAGATCCATCAATCCTTGACGGCATAGGCCGGCGACATGATGGGCGGTGGCGTCGTTTGGATTTCTATCAATATAGGTTTGAACGAGTAATTCCGCAGATTGGGGATCACCGTCCTGTAGGTAGGCAAAGGCTTGAGAGAGTAAGGGAGAAGTGACCGGGTCCGCTGTCATGTCACGCGCCGCTTCCCCTTCGGCGATTACTGTGGCTAACAAAAATCAGCCTCAGAGAGAGTGCTAGGCGCTTTGCGCTGTTCCTGATCCGCCCTGAGCCTTTTGAACGGCGGCATCATTGGCTTCAATTTCTTTTTGATCGTCAGGGTTTGTACGCAACCCGGCGGCCAAATTACGATTGATGTTGATGAGGACGTCTAGATCCTTACCATCGCCTGATCGCAACGCCTTTGTTGTTTGCTTATCAACGAAAATACTTAGGCTCATAACGTTAGCTTTTATTTCTGGCGGCAGTTGATTCTCATCTTCCGTGATATCAGCCTGCATAATGGTCCAGAGCAAGTGATTGAAGCGCAGAGCTCTAGAAAACTCATCGACGTCATTGGCAACTTTCTTCGCGTCTTCTAATAGTAACGCGGCCTTGGTAAAGGCCATAGCTTCCACTTCGCGGGGCGAGAGACTTTGTTTCTGCTGCTGCTGATACGCACCGTATTTATCCTTCGACATTCTTAAGTGCCTCCGTCTCAAGCTTAATCAGCTGCCGGCATAGCTTCAACGCTCTGTAGTGGTCGCCTTCTAAGATACGCTGTGACATTTCCACCATCATGTCTATCGCCTTGGCATCAATCGGCATCAAAATCATCTGACGCATGAGGAGAAAGTAGATGCCGTGGTAATCCTTTTCCTGCGCCGGATTAATATACATGTTGAGGATCGTGACGTAGAGCTTCTTCGCAATTGTATCCGCGTCTTCCTCAGTAATTATGTCCTTCTGCCGTACCACCGGAACCCGGTTTAGAACGACAAATTCCGTTTTGTTCGGGCCATTAGCAATGACCGACGTCCCAATCAGAACTTTTTCGTTGGGCTTTAATGTTAGTTTCAGCGGCATTTCGTTCTAAGACATCGCAGGATAAAGCAAAAAAAACGTTAATGCAGTCCGCCAACTTAGCCGAAACCCCAGAGATTCAGCGGGTTTCAAGCAGTCCGCACCGTGACCACATGCCTTGCTGTTTACACAGTTTTGAGCAAAAACGAAAGAGCCGTAACTTTGGGACCACATCCCTCACTATGCGGTCATACCAGCCGTGCCAACAAACTGACGACCCCGCTTCCGATACTGAACTGAATGACACCCAATTGCTGACGCGCCTGAGGCGAAATAGGGGTTCTGCGTGTCCCTGAAGATAGTGTGAGGTCGCGCACGTGAGGGGCACCTCCGGTCAACGCCTTCGGTTTACAGTCCACCTTACGCTTTCTGCACAACGAACGCGCTGCGCGCTCATACCGCCGTGCAGAATCATATCTAACGTAGAGTTACAGAGAGAGTGTTATATATCAGGCCGATTCACGTTTCCGTGTGACGCTCAGGGATCAAACCTAACCGAATAGCCTTAGGATGGCCTGCTCAGACTGCTGTGCAATGGACAGTGAAATTGTGCCTAACTGCTGCCGAGTCTGGAGAGAAAGCAAGTTCGCCGACTCTTCGTTGAGGTCAGCATTGACGAGTTCGCTGGCTCCGCCTTTTAACGTGTTGATGATGTCCTCGGTAAACGACCGACGAATTTCCAACAGCGCTGAATTGGTACCCAGTTCTTGTGCCACCTGGCGAACCGTGACCAACGCGGACTCAATACCCCGAATAGCCGTATTAATGGCTGAAACAGCGGCGGTGCCGGTTTGCCCCCAAACTGTGGCATCTCCTGCGGTCCCGGTGGTAACGGCGGAGCCGGCAAGAATGGTATTAAAATCACTGGTACTGACGCCACTGATGATGAGCTGGTTTAGAGACAACGCATCAGTTCGCTCGTTGAACCTGACGGTTAGCGTATCAGCCCCCGGCGCGAAGGCCGCTGTAGCGTTTTTGAGCAGGTTCACACCGTTGAAGCTCGAGTCTTCAGCTAGGTTATCAACCTGACTACGAAGTTCATTGAACTGACTGGCTAACTTGCCGCGAGTCGCGCTTTCCGGGGAAGAAATCGCAGACTGCGCTAGTGCTTTCATTTGCTTGAGTATCTGTTCCATGGCCTCGAGGCCTTGGATACCGGCACGGATAATGTTCACACCATCCGTGATGCCGTCTTTAATGTTTTGCAGATCAGAGGCACGGCTATTGAGGTTACGCGCTTTAAAGAACGACAGGGCGTCGTCAATCGCGCTGTTGACCTTAAGGCCAGTGGCAAGACGTTCTTGCGTACGACCAATAAGTCCCGTCGTCCGTTGCAAGGACAATAGGTTGGTTCGTGTCGCAGTCGATAGACTGATATCGCTCATGGTTTTACCTCATGCCGTATCCGGAACCATCGTTCTCGTCTGCCCGGTCGCGCCCTTTTCTTTTCTGCTTATGTGAACCGACAATCGATTCGGCTCACGCCTTTTCTTTCATCCGCATAATGCGGTGGAAAACGCCAACAAAAGGTTAAAAGGCGAAACAAATACGACCCCGAATCGGCATAAAAAAACGGCGGGCCAAGGCCCGCCGTTTAAGTCGGTTTCGAGCTAAAGAAACCTTAGAAGAGTCGCAGCACCGACTGTTCAGACTGCTGCGCAATTCCCAGCGAAATTGTACCAAGCTGCTGACGAGTCTGCAGCGAGAGCAAGTTCGCAGATTCTTCATTAAGGTCGGCGTTAACAAGATCAGAAGCGCCGCCCTTCAATGTGTTGACCAAATCCTGTGTGAAGTTCTTGCGAATTTCCAACATGGAAGAGTTCGTACCCAGTTCCTGCGCAACTTGACGCACAGTCACCAAAGCAGATTCAACCGCACGAATTTGGTTGTTAATCGCGGTTACAGCCGCTGTACCGGTTTGACCCCAAAGACCAGCAGTCGTTCCTGCTGTCCCGGTGGCGACAGCTGACGTGGCCAAGATGGTAGCAAAGTCACTGTTAGAAACACCAGAAACAACCAATTGATTGAGCGGACCTGTTCCAGTTCCCGGCGTATCGTCTTGACGTTCGTTAAAGCGAACGGTCAAGTTGTCAGCGCCAGCCTGGAAGGCCGTCTGGTTGTTCTTCAGTAGGTTAACACCGTTAAAGCTAGCATCTTCGGTCAAGTTATCGACCTGAGAGCGCAGTTCGTTGAACGTTTCCGCCAACTTCGAACGCGTTGAGCTTTCAGGAGATGAAATAGCCGACTGAGCCAACGCTTTCATCTGCTTGAGCGTCGATTCGATGGCTTCAAGGCCTTGAACCGCCGCTCGGATAACACTGATACCGTTGGAGATATCATCTTTAATTGCTGAAAGATCTTCAGCGCGTGCATTGAGGTTACGGGCTTTAAAGAATGCCAACGCATCATCAATAGCACTGTTTACTTTGAGTCCGGTCGCCAAACGTTCCTGTGTGCGGCCGATAAGACCCGTAGTTCTTTGCAACGACAGAAGGTTGCTTCGCGTCGCCGTGGAAAGCGAAATGTCGCCAGCCATAATAAATTCCCCCTTTCTAGGTTCTCAGGGACATAGATCACTAATCAGGCGCCGCTGGCATCGAACCCGCACTATGCGAGCTGTCCGCAACTATCGCTGCGACGTCATGACATCGGTTTTAGGAGGAAAGTCCAAAAAAAAGGTTAACCAAATCGCCCGCCTGAAAAAAATTAGTAGCGGAAATCGGGGAAAAACAAAAAAAAGCGGCGGGCCAATGGCCCGCCGCTTTAAAAAAAGATCAGAGAATGTTTTAGAAGAGTCGGAGAACCGACTGCTCTGACTGCTGCGCAATCGACAGCGAAATTGTACCAAGCTGCTGACGGGTTTGCAGTGAAAGCAGGTTGGCTGATTCTTCGTTGAGATCAGCGTTGATAAGCTCTGAAGCCCCGCCCTTCAACGTATTGATCAGATTGGAAGTGAACTCACGCCGGATTTCCAACAAAGATGAGTTGGTACCCAAGTTCTGAGCAACCTGGCGAACCGTCACGAGGGCTGAGTCGATGCCACGAATCGCCGAATTGATAGCCGTGACAGCAGCTGTTCCAGTTTGACCCCAAACCGTTGCACTTCCTGCTGTACCTGTCGCGGTCGCGGATGAGGCGATGATTGTCGAAAAATCGCTACCAGATACGCCAGAAACCACGAGCTGATTCAGCGGCCCGACGGATGGGCCAGCGATATCGTCCTGGCGCTCGTTGAACTTAACCGTAAGATCGTCGGCCCCAGCAGTAAACGCTGTTGTCGTATTCTTAAGCAGGTTAACGCCGTTAAAGCGGGCGTCTTCTGTAAGATTATCGACCTGACTGCGGAGCTCATTGAACTGACTAGCGAGCTTGGCACGCGTCGAGCTTTCCGGTGACGAAATGGCTGATTGAGCCACGGCCTTCATTTGCTTGAGCACCGATTCTATGGACTCAAGGCCCTGAATAGAGGCTCTAATCACACTAATGCCGTTAGAAATTTGATCCTTAATCGCGGATAAATCTTCGGCGCGGCTGTTGAGATTCCGGGCTTTAAAGAAGGCCAAGGCATCATCAATAGCGCTGTTCACTTTGAGGCCGGTCGCCAGACGTTCCTGGGTACGGCCAATGAGCGACGTTGTTCTTTGCAAGGACAAAAGGTTTGTCCGGGTCGCGTTAGATAGAGAGAGATCTCCCATGGTCTTCTCCTGTCGCTCGCTCCGTTGGCGGAGGGTCGACTATTTCCTATACCTTGAAGCCTAACAAGTCCTTTAGGCCGAAGAGTATAAGGCGGCGGACCAAATGGCCCGCCGCCCCATATGCTCGTTTCAAGTCAAATACGCTTTCAGACTTAGAACAACCGCAGGACGGACTGTTCAGACTGCTGAGCGATCGACAGTGAAATCGTACCGAGCTGCTGTCTGGTCTGGAGTGACAGCAGGTTGGCAGATTCTTCGTTGAGGTCGGCGTTAACAAGCTCAGAAGCACCGCCCCGCAACGTGTTGACGAGGTTCGCAGTGAAATCTCTGCGAATTTCCAACAAGGATGAGTTGGTACCCAAGTTCTGCGCAACCTGACGTACGGTTACGAGAGCCGAGTCAATACCCCGGATAGCAGCGTTGATAGCCGTGACAGCTGCGGTGCCGGTTTGGCCCCAAACTGTCGCACTACCAGCCGTACCTGTCGCAGTGGCGGACGACGCAACGATTGATGCGAAATCACTACCGGACACACCGGACACAACCAACTGGTTCAAGGCACCGGTGCCGGCACCAGCAACATCATCCTGACGTTCGTTAAACTTAACGGTCAGGTTGTCAGAGCTAGCACTAAAGGCTTGGGTGGTGTTCTTGAGTAGGTTGGTACCGTTGAAGCTGGAGTCTTCAGCCAGGTTATCAACCTGAGACCGCAGTTCGTTGAACTGACTGGCCAGCTTGGCGCGCGTTGAGCTTTCCGGAGAGGAAATAGCTGATTGCGCAATAGCTTTTAGCTGCTTGAGGGTAGATTCGATCGCTTCCAGACCCTGGATAGCAGCTCGAATTACGTTAATACCGTCGGTGATGCTGTCTTTAATGGAAGACAAGTCAGCCGCACGGCTGTTGAGGTTACGAGCCTTAAAGAAGGCCAGCGCATCATCGATGGCACTGTTAACCTTGAGGCCTGTTGCCAGACGCTCTTGGGTTCGCCCAATAAGACCTGTGGTTCTTTGTAGCGACAGTAGGTTTGTACGTGTCGCATTCGATAGCGAAATATCGCCCATGGTTTTGTTCCCTTTCTAGGACCAGAATTGTCGACGTTTCTGTCGGGTTCACACTGTACGGATTCTCCATACAACCCCGTTAAGGATATGAACCACCGTCGAATATACGTGAGAGGCTGTCTCAGTGTCAATCCTTTTTTCACACGTAATAGGCGATACAGTCGACGTTGGTCGCTAACAATCCGCAGAAACCCTATGATTCTGCATCTTTCCGCTTTATCGTCCAGGGCCATGGTGGCCTCTAAAGCGGCCAATTTTTCAACAGCCAGTTTGGAGACATAATGGAAGGCTATCTCGTTCTCGCCCTCCATGACCCCCGATATCTCGACCTAGCAGCGAATTTTGCGCTCTCGGTCCGACGGCTAGATAAGCGTCCGGTCAGCGTGGTCACCAGCCCTGAAATAACCCTAAACCCTTCTTATGAAACACTTTTTGATCAAGTTATTCGTCTTGAAGACCACCCAACATTGAAGGGCGCCATGGCCAAAACGCTGCTTTTTGGCGCCTCACCCTACTCGAAAACCATGTATATCGACGCCGATTGCCTACTTTTTAACGCCAAAATTGAGCTTTTCTGGCGTCGATATAGCGGCCACCCCTTTGCCGTAGAGGGCCATCGCCAAAGCACGGGGCCTGTCTTCGCCTGTTCTCTTGGCACCAAAAAGGCCGAAGATCTGTTTGCGCTGGTCGACGTTGAGGCCTTGACCGTCTTCAACGCGGGCGTCATCTACTTCGAAAAAGGTTCAGAGACGGAGAAGGTATTTGAGACCGCGATTGAGCTATTTGAGGGGGCCACATCGCGATGCAATCAGCTACCCCTATAAACATGCTGGTGAGTACGCGGACGAACCGTATTTTGCATGCGCATCAGCCATGCACGGCATCAAGCCCTTCAATCCACCCCTGGATAACCGGTTGCAGGTGACAACTCCCAATATGGTCGAAGCTGTCATGGACCTAACCCTCGGGGATTTGCGGGTCGTCAAACAACCTGCCGGCGGCAAGGCTGCGCTTTGGGCGGGGCCGATCTGTCATTTCTGTGGTCTTGCTCCGATGGATACTTATTTTGCTCTGGCCGACCAACTCCGTGATGAGATGGGGCTGGATCATATGGACCCTGCGCAATTTCAGGCCAAGGTGATGACGCCCAACGCGCATCACGAACAAGCTGTGACGGAGTAATACGACTTAATGCCGAAGCCCACTCTTGTTCTAGCGACCAGCTTGGCGCCCACAGACGAACGCGGCGTCCAACACGCTGCCATTCAATCCTGGTTGGACTTAGGAATCTCCGTTGTCGCAGTTAATGTTGCGCAAGAAATCGACGCATTGCAGCCATCTTATCCAGACATCCACTTCGAGCCGGCGTCACGGACTGCGGAACAACACGCAAAACGGCCCGTACCTTACATTTACGATCTACTTCAAACTGCCAAAGCCCATTCCCAATCCGGCGACACCATCGGCATCATCAACGCTGATATTTTTCTGCGCCCCAGCAATGACCTCGTACCCTTCTTATCCGCAGAAGCCGCGGGAAGCGTTATTTTAGGGCCGCGGGTCGATGTTTCTGACAAAGGGGTGTTTGAATCGTATCAGTCTGAGTCTGAGCCAACGTTCTCGATTGGCTATGACTACTTTCTCATGAGCCGAGACCTAGTCGATGACTTCAAAGATAGTCCCTTCGCAATGGGTATGCCGTTTTGGGACTACTGGCTGCCGCTAACGGCATATCTAAATGGTCGCCCTCTGAAAACTCTTGAAAGTCCCATAGCATTGCATGTCACCCACGAGACTCGCTGGGATGACACCATCTACTTATTTTTTCACGCGCTTATCGCTTATGCCATAGAGCAGAGCAAAACGGACGATGATGGGACTGACCCGGCAAGCCGCCGCCTCGCGTTCTTCCTCAATGTGATCTCGCATCATTATGGTTTCGTGCTCGACAACGGCACGGCGGAGAGCAATAGCCAGGCTCCGGACGACAACGCTCTTGGCGCCCTCGCCGATTTTTACGATCGCTTCCAAGAAACAGCGGTCCACACCATTAAGAGCAATGCGACAACGATCCGGTTACCATCAGCATGAGTGAGTCCGCTGACGTCTTTTTTGATGACGCCCAGAAAAAATATCAATCCGGCGACCTAACAGACGCCGCCGATCTCTACCAAAAAGCATTGGAACGAGATCCGTCCCATCCAGATGCGCTGCACATGCTGGGGTTAACCGCCTACCAGTTGGGCCAGACAGATGCCGCCGCGGCACTTCTCGAGCAGGCCACCAAAGTACGGCAACCCTTCGCAGAGGCCGAAGCCAATCTGGGAACAGTTTTAATGGCGCTCGGACGGTTGGACGACGCTTTAGACGCTTTGCTGTTAGCTCAGACCCACGCTCCCGACAACGCGGCCATTCTTTTCAATCTCGGCAACGCGCACAATGAATTGCACGACTGGCCAGCAGCAAAGACAGCCTACGAGCAAGCTGTGTCGTTGATGCCGGATCACGCCCAGGCTTGGTGCCAACTGGGAATGGTTCACCGCGCACTCGATGAACTGCCGCAGGCGATGAAGGCTTACGGGCATGCAATAGAGGCGCAACCCGATCACAGCCAAGCGCTTTATAACCTTGCCAACGTCCATCGCGACTTAGGCAGTTTGGGCGAAGCAGAAAAACTGCTGCGACAAGCCCTCGGCATCCGAAAAGACTACGCCAAGGCCTGGAACAGCCTCGGCACGCTGCTCGGCGATATGGGACGGTCTAAGGAGGCTCTAGATGCTTTCGATCAGGCTGTTCTGTTTGCCCCGGAGTCCGCAGCCTATGCGTCCAATCGACTTTGCGGGCTTCAATATGTGGAAGGCGTCACGGGCGCTCAGCTCTCTGAAGCGCATTTGGAATGGTACTGGCTCCACATCGCTACCTCGGTAGACCCTACACCGCCGGTGCAAACGGCACCGGATCCCAACAAAACGCTTCGGGTTGGTTTCGTATCTCCCGACTTCGGCAATCATCCGGTCGGCTACTTGAGTCTCGGTTTATTCGAGTCTCTTAATTCTACAGACACCGAAACGATCGTGTTCAGCACGCGTGTGAACACGCTTAAGGATGAGCTTAGCCGTCGTATCGAATTCGCGTGTGGGACTTGGCTGGACGTGGCTGCGTTGAATGACGAGGAACTAGCGGAAAACATACGCCAGCACGAGATCGATATTTTATTCGATATGAGCGGCCAGACAGCAAACCACCGGCTCGCCGTTTTTGCACGCAAACCAGCGCCGTTGCAAATGAGTTGGATTGGCTATGTTGGGACTACCGGATTACCAACGATGGATTTTATCGTGGGAGACCGTCATCAATTTCCGGACGATGCCAGCGAAACATACTGCGAAAAACCGCTGATGATGCCTGATGGATATGTCTGCTACACGCCGCCGCCGGATGCGCCTTCTGTGACTGCCCTTCCTGCTGTCGAGGCTCGACACATTACGTATGGATGCTTGAACAACCCTGCAAAACTCAACGCATCAGTCTTGGATGCATTCGCAAAGGTACTTTTGAAGACTCCTGATAGTCACCTACTGTTTCGTTTTCGAGGCATGGATGACCCGGCAGTGCACACGCCAATTGTGAGCGCTTTGAAAACGCGCGGTATTTCACCTGATCGTCTTTTCTTCGAAGGGCGGGCATCGCACAAGGAATTTCTCGATACCTATAATCGAATAGACATCGCCCTCGACACCTTCCCCTATTCGGGCGGCCTGACGACCTGCGAAGCCCTATGGATGGGCGTACCAACGGTAACCTTCCCCGGCACCACTTTTGCTGGGCGCCATGCCGCCAGTCACATGCGGACGGCCGGATACGGTGATCTGGTTGCGGATGACGCTAACGATATGGTCGAGAAAACTGTTGCTCTCGCTGAAGACATCGAGACATTAGCAACCTTGCGCAACGAGATGCGCAATCAGGTGAGCACCTCTGCCCTTTGTGATGCCAAAAAATTTGCGGCCGGTTTCACTGGAGTGATGCGATCGACTTGGCAAGACTATTGTAAGACAGCCTAACCACGGCCTTAAGAAACTTTGCCTACAACCTCAAGCAAACGATCAACCTGGGCGGACCACGACCATTCGGCCATAAAGCGCGCTCCATTTGCGGCGACTGTCTTTCGTCGCTCTGAATCAGAAAACGCAATTTCCAACTTTTGCACCAATTCCTCGATTGAAGACTCACCCCACCCCTCGAGATCTTTTCGCCCAGTCACTTCGCCCAAGGGAATCTGCAGATCGATGCCGATACACGTATCGTCACCAAAGAGATCAAGATGACCAGTGTTGCGAGAGACAATACTCGGCACCCCACACGCCATCGCCTCCATGGCAACCAAATTGGTTCCCCCCTCACAACGATTCGGGAACAGGGCCACATCCATATCCCGCAAAACCGAAGGGGTTTCGCCATTGGCCAGCAAACCGAGATCGACAAAAGAGTCTGCGGGCAGACCTTCAGTCCTTAACCATGCAGCGACGTCAAGATTTCCTGCCGCATCGGACCCGGGAACAGTTTCAACATGGGGCGAAGCGGAAAGAGAAGCCGCCGCCTCAGGCCAAGGGTTGTGCCACGCCGTAACCAAAAGTGCCTCCGGGTGCTCAGCGTAAAAACGCTTGAAAGCCGCAATCACAAGGTCCTGCCCCTTGCGATACTCAAGCTTGCCACCGGAGAACACCGTAAAGCGGTCTCCAAACCGGCTCGTTTTCTCGCCAGGATAAAAGAGGGTTGGGTCGATTCCCTGGGGGCAATTGAAGACGTTCTTTAAACCTGCTGACTTCAGCACGTCAGCATTCCAACTAGATCCCGCGATGACAGCATCCAACTCAGCGGCTCGTATCACGTTCTCCTGCGGGATGTTCGCTGATTCAAAAAAGACGACGCCAATATCCGGCCGTCCTAACCAGGGGTCCAGGAACGGGGGAAAGTCGAGGCCGTCGCCCAAAGCCCGAAGAAACGTCGACGATAATTGACGACCGTCGCCCTCACCGGACAATGCCTTATAATGCTCATGGCTGTTCAGCGCCGATTTGAGCACGGTGTTTTGTTCATGCGTGACGTTCAAAGTCTGAGCGAGAAACGGCAGACCGACATCAATGCCCTTAGCGCTTAACTGCACGGCCAGATTGAGCCCGTAGGTACCCCACCCGCTCGGCACCCCAACTTGCCAACCGATAACGATAGGGGCCGAAACTGTCTCATTCATCGGGATATCCTTAAGGGCTTGTTTACCAAAGTGGCGTACGACGGGATTGCGGGGTATAAAATATTGTGGGGCCCGTTAAAAACATCGCGTTCCCACTCAACAAACGACAACACACGGACGAGAGCAAGTCCGAGATGAGTCTAGGAAGGGAGTTTCCATGTCCGATTTCATGATGAGCCAAGTCAAAGGCCTCCTGTCGAAGGTTTCTGACGACATGGAGAACCTAGCGGAATCCAACACCGGGCAGTTTGAAATGCTGCTGGGTGCGATCGATGATCTTGCCGCCAATATGTTTGCCACCCAGGCGATCATGACTCTTATGCTCAAGCAGAACCCAGTCGATGCCGAAGAGGCAAAGGCCTGGATTCGCGAGCAAGCCGAGTCCGCAGGTCAAGAAGCCCCAAAAGCCGAAGCAATGGTCGATTACTTGATCACTGACTAGGCCTAACCAACTCCGTCCTTTCACGTCATACTAATCGCCACACCGGTGCGCACCCAGCGCCGGACCCTATATTCATGGCTGCGTGACAGAAAATGCTGTCTCTCTATAGACTTTTAACTGACCTTGCCGCATGGCCGTTGCGGGTCATGTTGCGTGTGCGGGCTTGGCAAGGGAAAGAAGAGCCCCTGCGGCTTGCCGAACGTCGCGGTATCACGGCCTCCAGCCGACCCCAGGGAAAGCTCGTATGGTGTCACGCTGCAAGCGTTGGTGAAGCCATCGCACTATTGCCGGTCGCCTCTCATCTCCTCAAAAACCCGTCGATGAATGTTCTCATAACCACTGGAACAGTCACCAGCGCCCGGGTTCTGGCCGAGCGCCTACCCGACCGTACAATTCATCAATTTGCTCCGTGGGATAGGAACGCCTGGGTCACCCGTTTTCTAGACCTTTGGCAACCTGACCTCGCATTGCGCATGGAGTCAGAGCTTTGGCCCAATACGCTATTGGCACTGCGGAGACGCGGCATTCCTTCGGCGATTGTGAACGGTAGATTATCAGAAGAAACCGCCCGGGGTTGGCTGCGCTTTCCAGCGACTGCTCGGAGAGTCATGGCGTGCCTTGATCTCGTTCTTGCGCAGTCCGACGAATATGCCGCCCGGTTTCAGGCGCTTGGATCCAAGCGCATTGAAGTGGCCGGCAATATTAAGCTCGCAGCCGAACCACTGCCCGTGGACAGCAAATCAGAAGCGAACCTTCTACAGATGATCGGCTCCCGACCGGTTTGGCTGGCGGCCAGCACCCACCCCGGTGAGGAAGACATCGCCTTCGCAAGCCATAAGCACCTAAGCGACAAGACACCGAATATTTTGACGGTCATCGCGCCGCGCCACCCCGACCGCGGTGCAGAAATTGCGGATAGCGCTGCGGAACAAGGATTGAGTGTCGCACGCCGGAGCACAGACGAGCCTATTGATCACTCAACATCTATATATGTCGCCGACACGCTCGGAGAACTCGGCACCCTCTTCTCGATTGCTCCCATTGTTTTCATGGGAAAGAGTCTAGTGGTGCGTGGCGGACAAAACCCGATCGAGCCCTGTCACTTCGACTGTGCCATACTGTTCGGGCCGCATATGGAAAATTTCCAGGATATTACCGAAAGAATGATTCGCGAGGGGATGGCACTTCAAATCAATACGGGCAAGGCTTTGGCTGAAACAGTTGCGCGCCTAGTCGCCAACGTGAATGAACGCCAGCAATTGTCTGATGCCGCTAACAGGATAACGGTATCAGCAGACGATAGTCTTGCCCAAACCTGCAACGCCATCTCACGCATGCTAGTCAAGCCGATGCAAAAGCCACAACAAGCCTGATATGGATTCTGAAACAGAGCATAAGCTGCGCGACCTTCGCCTCGAATTGGCTGAGATTTGTCTCGACGCCCGTATTGATAAAATTTCTGCGTTGAGCAACGCGTCATCGGGCGACGCACTTGCAGCCATGTATAATTCAGGCCTGCGACATCTGCCTATGTCAAAGTCAGATCAGGCGATCGCTGAACGATGCCATCGTATGTTGACGGTCGAGCATGACCCTGTGCGCAAGGCATGCGCATACCTCGCCCTTTGTCTTTTTATGTTCTCTTACCGGATTGAACGCTCGTTCGAGCTTATCGATGTACCAACAGAGATCGCCGCGACGATGGTTCGAGCACTTCTTGGATTGCCGCAGTTCTTCGACCGTGACGGCGCCCGGCGACAGGCTTTGGTTCACCTCACAAAGTCGATGGAAGAAATTCACAAGGCGGCACGCGTTATCGACGAGCCCGATTTTCGAAGCGCTGTTCTCTCTGGGTTCCTTGACGGGTTCGTTCTTACGCCGGTTTATGGGGAAGACGTTTCGCTAAAAGATATTAGCGTTATGCGCGCGGATTTAATTCAGCTGCATCTAGAGACAACAGGGTTAACCCGCGCGGCCACACCGAATTGGCCCGATAGTATGCCCGACCAACTTCGGATAGGAATACTGAGTCCAGGAGCACAATCGGAAATGGCCGCCATTAGGGGTCACCTTTTCGGGCTGTCAAAAGAACGGTTCAACATTACAGCCTTCGTTCCAGACGCCGCCGTCGACAGCGTCAGCCGGGGCGTCGATGACCTAGCAGACGCCTTAATTGCCCTACCGGTTGACGATATTGCTCAAGCCGCAGAGATGATCGTTCAGGAAGACCTAGATGTTTTAATTGGCGCAGCCAACATCACAAACGTCTGCACCTTCCCATGGACATTGCTGATGGCCCAGAGGCTCGCCCGCCTACAGGTCACGATGCATGCTTCGCCGATGACCACCGGCTTCAACACCGTCGATCTATTTATCAACGGCGCTTTCAATGAGCCTGAAGAAGCGGAAGACGACTACACCGAAGATCTGATTCTGATCGAGGGGTCATCCAACCACTATCACTTTATCGATGGTCAAATTGAACCGCAGGAATTGACCCGTAGTGATCTCGGCATACCTGAAAACGGCACACTGTTTGTATCAGGCACAAACGCGTTCAAGATTGGTCCCGACTTGATCAAGGCCTGGACAGATATTCTTAGTGCGACACCAAACTCTCATTTGGTCCTCTACCCCTTCAACCCAAATTGGTCTGCGCATTACCCACAGAGAAAAAGTTTTATCCGGTTTGTTCAGGAGCGCTTCAAAGTGGCGGGGATCGACGTTTCTCGATTGCACCTGCTTGAAGCTCAACCATCCCGCGCTCCAATTCTTGGCCTTCTCAAGCTGGCCGATATATACCTCGACAGCTTCCCCTATTCCGGTGCGGTCTCGATCATCGACCCCCTAATCTGTGGATGCCCCCCCGTCGTATTATCTGGTGAGACCGCACGCTGCCGGCAAAGCGCCGCCCTTCTGCGTGAAATCGATCTTGATGTCATGGTTACAGAATCGCGGGATGACTACGTTGCGGTGGCAACGCGCTTGAGTGGTGATGAGTCCTTGCGCGACGAAATTTCTCACGCTGTCGAAGAAATGGCTGATCGAGCCGGCCTTGGGCGCTCCGATTTCATGGGTCGAGAGGTAGGCGAATTGTTGTGGCAAGCTTTTGAAGACCGACTGCCCTCACTCCTTTAACGGGGCCACCTCTATCTGATGCGCCATAAGTGCATCCTCTAGCTGCTGAATATAATCGCCTCGAACTGCCCGACTAACTTCCAACTCACCGATGCGTTTTTCCTGGCCAGCGTAGAACCGACCAAAGCGAACCATATCCGCAGCCTTACCCGGGTCTTTGTAGGCGATGAGATTTAGTTTCGTCCATGGAGTCGGCTGGAATACTGAAAGGGCATCGATGCGATCCAGACATCTATGCCCAAACGCATTCTCATTGCTCCAATGAGACGCAATCAATGTGTACCCTTGCTCGTTGAGAAATGAGGCGACAGCCGTCACAACGTCTGCATTTTCAGTAAAAGCAGCGTTGATCTTTACCGCTTCGGGTGCGAACAACGTCACCGCATGGCGCCACTCATCGGTAAGGTGGACAACATCTCCTATGACGAGATTGGGTGCCGACTCCAGGGTGGAGGGGTCGAACACTTCAACGTTCAATTCTGGTGGCACATCGCAACCGGTAAATGACTGAAACAGCAGCACCTGCCAGCCCGCGACCACGTACTGCTCCATTTGTGTCGCATGAGATGCCGAAAGAAAGATCGCAATTGGACGCGGCTTCAGCTGAGTCTGTGCAAATATTACCGGTATATCATCACTCATCTGGGACACCTGATTGATCGAGCGTATCCGCCTTAGATACGCGCTCTGCCAACGCCTCGGCAACCTTGTACATAACATCAGTCCAGATTCTAACGTTCTTAGCCCGAAACAGTCTCAGCGTGGGATACCAGGGGGAATCAGAGCGACCCGTCATCCAGCGCCAGTCGTTCGCCGGCGAGATCAAAAGCCAGGTCGGCCGTCCCATCGCCGCAGCGAGATGGGCCGTCGCTGTATCAACGGAAATAATCAAATCCAGGTGTGCCACCCACGCGGCGGTGTGCGAGAAATCAGTTAACCCCTCCGACGCATCCGTAATCGTATGAGTCGAGTTGACGCTGGCCAATTCGCTTCCATCTGTTCCCACCTGAATACTCACGAACTCCACGTCAGGCACGTCCAGCACCGGCGACCAACGAACCAGTGGGATTGAACGCAAGTGATCTGTCTCGTGCTTTGGGTTGCCGCACCAAACGATACCAACCGTAAACTTCTTCTTTTCAAGACTTACTGTGGGCGTCGCACTTGGAACCGACATATAGGGAATCGACGCAGGAATGGTTTCCTCAACAATACCGAGGACAGCAGGGAGGGACATGATCGGCAGCCATGCGCCGTAATCATCCGTGTGAGTTCCTGGCGCAACAACTTCGGCAACACCCGGAACGGTCTTCAACACGGGTGCCAGAGACGTCTGTGCCTCGACACCAATGCGAAAACCTTTGTCAGCCAAAATTTTTGCGAAGCGCACCATATGTATAGTGTCGCCAAGCCCTTGTTCCGCGACGAGCAATAATGCGCCACCCTCGATGTCACCGCCCTGCCAACGCGGGATATCGCGCACAGGGGGCGTAAATCCGTCGCGCTTAAACCGCCATTCTTTTCTCGCAAATCCATCTTTGAGATTGCCCTGAAGCAGTTCGAGGTTCGCCAAATTCCACTGGCCGTCGACGAGATCTGGGTGCTGTTCAACGACATGCGTCAAGCAACGATGCGCATCGTCTAGTCGGCCCCAGTAGCGATAGATCAGAGCAAGGTTGATGACCGGCCTAGGAGAATAAGGGTCTCTCTTCGCCGCTTGTCGAAACCATCGATCCGCGGCAACCAGGTTCCCCTTACGGAACATAATAACGCCCCGGTTAAACATCGCGTCTACGCGCGACATGTTTTGCGAGGCCAATTGAAGGTAGAGCTGTTCTGCGGCGTCCACCCTCCCGGTGGTCTGCAACAGGCGGGCTTTATCATAAAGGGCTGGCTCATGATTAGGTTCAATACGGATCGCCGTATTGAAAGACCGCTCTGCATTCTCATGATCACCGAGTTTCCACAGCACGGCGCCAAGCCCATGGTGAATATCAGCATCACGGCTGTAATGCTCTACCGCGAAGGCGTAAAACGATAGCGCGCGTTGGTAATCTTCTTCAGCAAAAGCCAGAGCTGCCAATTGAGTCAGGGCCGTTTGGTTGGTTTCGTCCGCGCTCAGAATCCCCTGATAGAGGGCCCTGGCCTGGCTCATGGCGCCACGGGCAATGGCGCCCTCGGCATCTTCTAAAAAACCAGTAATCAAATCTGTGTCGAACGTCATGGACTAGATTATCATGCGCTTCGGCCAAACCGCCAAGCCTGACTATTCAACCGGAGCAAATGGGCAGAATGAAAAACACGTCTAGCAATCAACATCGCGGGTGTCCGTGATCTCAAAGAACATCTCAGAAGGTCAGGCGTTATACATGTCCGGTGACCTCGACGGGGCAGAAAAGGCCTATCAGACCGCCGCTGCCTCAGGCGAAAGTACCAGCCAAACCCATTTGGGCTTGGGATTGATAGACCTCGACCGCGATCAACCGGACGCAGCAGTGACCCATTTCAAGCAGGCTGCGGCCGCTGATCCGGGGAACATCGAAGTCTTAACGGCCCTTGGTATCGCCCTTGCACAAGCCGGCCATCCTGCAAAAGCGGCGACCGTCCTGGTCGAAACCGTGAGCCGTGCTCCCTCATCCGTCGAACCGAGACTTCATCTCGCTCGCGCGTTTTTAGACCTCGACCGCAGCGACGATGCACTTCACGTTTTGAAAGAGTCTGCAGTCGCATTTCCAGGGTCGGCTGAGGTTTGGCGGCTCAAAGGTGGTGTCGAACGTCGGGTAAACCAGAATGGAGAAGCCCATACCAGCCTTACACAGGCGCTAGTGCTTGCGCCTAAAGATACCGCCGTCCTAAATGACCTGGGTGTGCTTTGCCGTGCCCTCGGCAAATACAGCGACGCAGAAAGCCATTATCGTGCCGCCCTCGCAATTGATCCCGATGCATCTCTCACCCATGCCAATTTAGGTAATGTATTGGAGCGTCTCAATCGCCTTGACGAGGCCGAAGACTCCCTGCGCAGGGCCTATGAGCTAAACCCCGAAGCCCCTGACACGGCATACAACCTCGCTGCTGTTTTAACCAAACTTGAACGGCCAGACGAGGCGTTACCCTTGTTAGAAAGGATCGTGGACAACAACCCAGACCGTTGGGATACCTGGACCAATCTCGGTGTCGCACGTATGGACACTGGAGACTTGGACGGCGCTGAAGTTGCCCTTCGTCAATCCCTCGCCCTTAGACCAGAAAATCCAGAAGCCCACTACAATCTGGCTTGGCTTCTTCTATTGGGCGGTCAGCATGCCGAGGGCTGGACCGAACTCGAGTGGCGCTGGCAGCTGCCAGAATTTTCGTCGCTAAAAAAATCCTTCGACTGCCCGACCTGGGATGGTGAGCCACTGGGAGATCGCACACTCTTGGTTCATGCGGAGCAGGGTTTTGGAGACGCCATTCAATTTGCCCGCTTTATTGCAGAGATTCCGAAAGAAAACGGCACCGTCATTTTGGATTGCCATCCACCCCTGGCTCGACTGCTAAAGGGCGTACTCGGGATTGATAGGGTCATCCCGACCGGCGAGAGCTTGCCGCGCTTTGATACTCATATTCCTCTGCTCTCGCTACCAAAGCTCCTTGCCTATCGGGGCGAACGGTCTGCCCAATCCTCTGGATATCTACCCGCTCAAACAGTCACGCCGCAGACGACGCTTCCAAACTCCAGCAAAAGAAAGATCGGCCTAGTGTGGGCCGGAGCACCAGAAAACAAAATCGACCGACGGCGCCAAGTCGCGATTGAAAACTTCCTGCCGCTCTTTGAAGAGACAGACGCAGATTTCATTGGTTTGCAAGTCGGTCCTCGGAGTCGGGACGGGGAAATCTTCCCAGCAGGGCGATTAACGTACTCCTGCGATGGTGTTGTCGCAGATTTTTGCGACACGGCCGCCATTGTTGGCCAGCTCGACCTGGTCATTGGCGTCGACACGGCAACCATCCATCTCTCTGGTGCGCTGGGCATTCCAACCTGGGTTTTACTGCCGTACATGCCTGATTATCGATGGGGACTCGGAACGCCAGAGACGGCCTGGTACGACAGCATGCGCTTGTTCCGGCAGCCAGAACGCGGGAACTGGGCCTCAGTTATCGGTGATATCTGTAACGCGTTAAGGTCCTGGTAACGACAGCCTGATAGCGACTAAGTTTGGAAAAGTATGCAACCCGTGGTATTCCTTACTCGTTAGGGGTTATGAATAATCCCCGTCCAGCACGCAGAAGCGTGCGGCAGAACGAGCAAGAAAGCTTCGTGGAGGACAATCGTGGTCGGTGTTTTACAAAGCGCGCAGTCGGGAAGTGCCCCACTCGTCGCGACTCCAAATTTTCTCTTTGATCAGATTCGCGAGACGACCGCGCTGCGATTCGCAGAGAAAAAAGTTCAAATTGATGAAGTCTTTGAAGCTCGCGCTGCGTCTCTGAACGCGGAGAGCGACCGCTTTATTAGTGTTAAAGCCCAGATCAACAATGCCAATGCCGCTGTGGAAAACGGCCAGGAGTCCATAGCGGATATCCGCAACACCCTACTAGAGATTAGAACACCGGTTGCCCTTGCGGCAGAGCCGGACGAAGACATTGAGTTCCGCGCTACGGAGTTTGATCTCGCCCTCAACAGCATCAACAATGAAGCAAACCGTCTGGGTAAGGCGTTTAATCTGGTTGGCGAGATCAATCGGATTGATTTCTCTCCCAATGAGATCGAGTACCGCAGCGATTTGGGTATCGGCCAGACGACATTGCAAGGCACCCATGCTGGCGCCGATTACCGCATCAACGTGGACGATGGCACGGTCTGGATACCAGAATTAGGCGTCGACCTGATTCAGCAATTTTCTGAGCTTCAGGGCGAGGAACTGACGACAACCACTGTTGGCGGCGAAGAAATCTCCAACGCCGCTTCAACGCGGAACGCCGTGACTTTGGTCAGCTATGATCCTGATACCGACGCCATTGTAATCGACGTCACCGTTGACCCTGACGCCGCAGCCGTCACCTACACCGGCACCCTTGAACGCGACGGTTTGGGCCTGATGCCGGCTTGGTTTTATGACGGACTCACCACTGAAGCTGGCCGGTCCCGTGCCTTTACGGACATCAACGAAGCAGAATCCCTACTGACCTTAGCCGAAGGCAGCGTGGCGACTGCCGCCGCTCAGGTTTCTGCCGATGCCGATCGCATTGATCGAGAATTTGACAGACTTGCCGCGGAAAAAACCGAAGCACAACTCAAGCAGTTTGACGATGTCGATAAGTTACTGGTTGAGGCCACGCAACAGCAGCAAGCGATGTTGGTCAATCTGGATGCGCTGAGTCAGCAGCAGCAAAATTACGTCAATGTTTTCGCCAATTTTGTGACCAGTCCCTTCACTTTTGACCTTCTGGCCTAGGCCAAAATTTACACCCGGCAAAAACTGCCTAGTCAGGCAGAAGATTCCGCCTAAACAGCCATAGACTGAGGCTATCTAAGCAAGCGGGAATCTCAAAATACCTATATAATTCAACATATTAAAGTGTTTCAGGCCAGTTGGCCCGGCATTTGCATCTTACTTGGGGAATTCATGCGCCCGTGCGCAAACGACATCCAAGAGGGTTCAAAAATGGACGGTATCAACGGTATCTCGCAGAAGTCAGAGCTCAGCCCAATCACCGGCACGAATGACGAATTTCGTTCTGTGGCCGACGGCTTTGCCTCATTGCTTCAACTATCAGGCAACAGAGGCTCCATCGACACCGCAGCAAATGTTGCCGAAAGCGACTTGATGCGCCTCGATGACAATCGCGATCTTGTACGCGACGGCCATACGCTCAACGATACCGATGCACGCAACGATGACCTCGACGACGACGCGAATGTCGAAGAGCCAGATTCTGATGAGAACTCGAAACAGGCTGATAGCGATAGCGACGAGAACGAAGGCGATAGCGAAACTGCTGACGCGTCCGAGGGTGAAGAATCTGAAACATCCGACGCCACTGGCGAAGGCGAAGATGCTGCCGCCAACAATGGTGAAACGTCTGGCCAGCCTCAGGTTGCTGGCGAAGGCACAGGGGCCGACCTCGGTGTCATCCAAGGTGCAGCCGCATCTGCCGCTGCGACCCAAGTTAAAACCACTGTGGAATCCGCGACGACGCAAACGACTGTCGCTCAGACCAGCCAAGTCGTGGCTGCGGCGGCTGACAAGGCTGGACAGGCCGGCGTTCAGACACAGCAATCAGCGCAGACCTGAGCGCAGCAAGTCGCCGCTGCTCAAGGCAAGCAAGCTGATCAATCGTTTTTACCGGCTCAAGCTCAAGCGGCTCAGGCCACTACAACGGCCACGCAAGGGCAGTCGGCTGCAACCCAACAGACGGCAACTCAAACAAATCAGACCCAGGTTCAACAGGGTCAGCAGGTCGGCCAGGAACGCGCCCAGGGTCAGAGCACCGAAGTTCGCTCCGCAGCGGCTCAGACACAGTCACAAGATTTATCACAGCGTCTGGGCAGTGATGCCCGCGCGCGTGTCCAAGTCAACGTGACCGGTCAGCAAGGCGCTCAGGCAACAACCGAACCAGGCCAATTCAATCGCTTTGTCGGCTACAACGCTGGTGATGCCCGCACCGTCTCGACCGCCAATGGCCAAGCGGGTACCGGCGCCGCGACAAACGCCGCTATCACTAATTCAGATACCCCGGCCGAGAGGCCAGCAACGCAGAACACCGCTCCCATCCCATCTTCTGCGTCGCAGCCTCACACGCAGGCCTCTCAGCCGGGGGCACCAACAACCGCCCGTGCTGACTTGGCAGGAATGCCAGCCCGCGCCGACTCGGGAGTGACCCAGACGGGCACCAACCAGTCCAATGCGGGCTCAGCCGCTGCGCCTCAGCCGACAGCGCAGGCTGGCGCCACACAGAGTGGACAATCATTCACCCAGGCGGTGCAGCAGACGGCGACCGCAGAACGCCCGCCTGCCCCGACATCGTCTCAGGTAATCGACCAGATCAAGGTCAACATCAGTAAATCCGTTAAAGCGGGTATGGATCGCGTCAACATCCAGCTACGTCCAGAAAACCTCGGCCGTATCGAGGTCAAGATGGAGCTTTCACAAGACGGCAAAGTCCGCGCCCTCGTCACCGCTGAGCACAAAGACACCTTGGATTTGCTGCAGAGAGATTCTCGCGGCCTTGAAAAAGCTTTGCAGGATGCAGGCCTTCGGACGGACTCAAACAACCTGCATTTTGAGCTGAAGAGCGAACAAAACGGCAAGGAAGGCTGGGCCAAGAAAGGCGAAAATGCCAATGCCGCAAATGACAACGGCGAGGAAGAGTTCAACGAACTTGATGCCGAAGAACAAGAATACGAACGTGCAACAGCTGCCGCCGCACGCGGTGGCGTGGACCAAATGGTCTAGAGCGCGGCAGGAGCAAAGAGAGAGCCATGTCTAACCTTTCAACAGATATCACCGGACTCGTCGGCGGCGCCAACAGCTCCGTACTGACGTCGACGGAAGCTGACCGCAATAAGCTTGCGAAGGATCTCGACTCGTTCCTGACGTTGCTGACGTCGCAGCTCCAGAACCAAGACCCGCTTTCACCGATGGACTCCACTGAGTTCACCAACCAGCTAGTCCAGTTCGCCCAAGTTGAGCAACAGATTAACTTGAACGAGGGCATGACCGAGATTGTTGACCTGACACAGCAGAGCATTGTGACCAGCGCTGTCAATTATATGGGTGAAACCATTGAAGCCGCGAGTGACCAGGTTCCGCTGCAGAATGGCGTTGCCCGCCTGGCCTATGGCCTGGGCGCCGACAGCAATGCGACCACGATCGTTATTCGCGATGGCGCCGGATCCATCGTCCATACCGAGCCTGGCCTAACGAACGCCGGTGTGCACGAGCTGATGTGGGATGGCGTCCACAAGGACACGGGACAGACATTGCCAGACGACACATACACGGTCGAGGTGTCTGCAACCCCCGCAAATGGTGAGGAAAACGTACCCACCTGGTCGACAACCTTTGGCCGCGTGACTGGCCTCACCAATGTTAACGGCACAACCGTCCTACTGATGGACAAAGTGGCTGTGCCAATTCAACAAATCCTGTCGGTCAGCGAGACCGTGCCGGAGCAACAGCAACAATCCTGACGCTGTTAGGAAGAAATTAACCGCCGCCAAGGCAATCTGCCACATCAGGCAAATCGTGTGCGGCACACGTAAGGAGACGGAAGATGTCACTGTTCGGGGCTTTATTCTCAGGCGTTTCAGGGCTACAGGCCCAGTCGAGCGCTATGGGTGCCATCGCTGACAACGTGACCAACGTCAATACGATTGGTTACAAGGCGACTCAGGTGAACTTCAAAACCTTGGTCACCTCTCAGGTGTCATTGACACAGTACTCGCCGGGCGGTGTGCAAGCTGCACCGCGCCAGAGCGTCGATCTTCAAGGTCTGCTCCAGGCGACAACGGCGTCTACCGATATCGCCCTCTCGGGCCAAGGCTTCTTCGTGGCCAACGAAGCTGCCGAGCCTCAAACTGGCGATCAGTTCGCATTCACCCGCGCTGGCTCCTTCCGAGTTGACCAAGAAGGTTTCCTACAAAACGTCGGTGGCTACTACATGCAAGGCTGGCCCCTTAGCTTCTTCGACGGCAGCAACGGCGCCGCTCAAGTGCAGGTGGGCAACAACACCTTCATGAAATCCTATATCGACGAAGCCGGCGACCGCGTGCTGATCAACGACAACGTGATCGACCCCCGCAATCTGCGGCCGGTAAACCTGCAAACCATCGGTGGTACAGCCTCGCCGACAACGACGGTTGCGATTGGTGCCAACCTGCCGGCCGAGGCGTTGGTCGGCGACTCGGAACGGGTCAACAACCTGATTTTCGATTCACTCGGCAATCCACACAACCTGACCTACGAATTCCGCAAGACAGCGGCCAACAACTGGAACTTTGCGATTGAGCAACCAGCCCAGTCCGCGGTCGTCGAACTCTCTGGTCCGAATGGTGATACGTATTTCTCGGCTGGACGTCTTGATTTCCTCGATTCGTTCACCGCGCCGTTGAGTGGCACCCTCGACATGGTCGCCGGTGACGGCGACATCGCGCAGATTATTCTCGATCCCGTTGCAGCTGATGTCACTGCCTACACCGTCGGTGGTGCACCGGCGCAGGTCGTCAATACGACTGGCCGGACCTTGAGCCAGATCCTGGACGAAGTCGCCGACCGGATGGACACGTTCATGACTGACGCGACCGTCTTTGGTGCTGCTCCCACCCCACCAGGCGACTGGGCCCGGCGCATTGCCGGTGAAAACGGCATCACTTTTGACCAGGCCGCAGAAACTGGCGGCGGTAACGTTGCCATGACCTTCACCGCAAACATCAACGATGCAGCAGCTGACTCCGTGATCTTCCAGAACGATCCAGCTGGCTACAGCGTTCCACTGCTCAGCCCGACCGCTGGTTGGTACGACCTATCTGCTGGCACGTTAGGCATCAATGCTGTTGAATTCAGTGGCAGTGGCACGCCCAACCTCATGTTCGGACTCGACGCAGCCACCGCCAACATGCCTGACCACACCCTCGAAGTCGTGTGGGCCAACGGCGCCGAAAACATGACAGCCGGTAACCCGAACAGTCCGGCCATGGAAGTATTTGTCGGCAATTTTGGAACACCTGATGGATTGACGCAGTTGTCGGGCAACTTCCAGCTCAACTTCTTGCAACAGAACGGTGCCAAGTTCGGTAACTTTGCCGGGGTGTCCGTTGGACAAGACGGCATCGTGACCGCTCTGTTCGATAACGGCGTGACTCGTCCAGTCTTTATGATCCCGGTTGCAACGTTCACAAACCCGAACGGCTTAAACAACTTGAGCGGTAACGTCTGGCTCTCAACCGACAACTCGGGCAACCCTGTCCTTCGTGAAGCCGGAGATGCTGGTGCCGGGCAGATCAACTCTGCCGCCCTCGAATCTTCCACGGTCGATTTGGGACAAGAATTTACGCGGATGATTACGACGCAACGGGCTTACTCCTCCGCTGCTAAGGTGATCACCACGTCAGACGACATGCTCGACGAGTTGCTCAGAATTAAGCGTTAAGTCTAAACGCATAAATCACGACGAAGCCTCGGGGACAACGTCTCCGGGGCTTTTTCTATGGGGTAATCGCTACTCTTTGAAATCCAAGCCGACGTCGAGACACGGCGCAGAGTGGGTTATCCAACCAACGGAGATCACATCGACGCCAGTCTCTGCAACGGCGGCTGCAGTGTCGATGGTTATAGATCCCGAAGCCTCCACGACTGCACGTTCGGCGATCAACGCAACCGCTTCCACCATCGTCTCAGGGGCCATATTGTCTAGCATGATGACATCGGCACCGCTGTCGAGCGCTGCTTCTATCTGATCGAGTCGGTCGACCTCGACCTCAATCTTGACCATATGGCCGATCGTTGACTTAGCATTTCGTACAGCCAACGCTATCCCATCCGCCGCAACAATGTGGTTGTCCTTTATGAGCAGGCCGTCACCGAGTCCGAAACGGTGGTTAAACCCACCCCCACAACGCACGGCGTACTTCTCAAGGGCGCGGAGACCTGGTGTGGTTTTTCGCGTGCAACAAATATGCGCTTTGGTGTGCGCGACAGCATCCACTAACTTTCTCGTTTCTGTCGCCACGCCGGAAAGGTGACCAAGAAAATTGAGTGCCGTACGTTCTGCTGTGAGGATCGCACGAGCATTTCCAGATACCCGGAGAATAGCGCTCCCCTGCTCTACTTGATCTCCATCCGCTGCCAAGACATCCACACGCAGTGTCGGATCAACAAGTGAGAATGCGCGAGCAGCAACATCGAGCCCTGCAATTGCGCCTGGACGACGCACCACGACATCCGCCGTTGCCTGGGCATCAATAGAAACTGTTGTACTTGAGGTTATGTCACCCGCGGTTCCCAGGTCTTCTTCAAGCGCAGTGAGGACGACACGGTCCATGGTCGCGGGCGCCAAAGGGAAAGCGGGCGTGGTCATGGTAATAACCAATTACAGTATCAGAGGGACTGGTCGCTACTGACCAGGTTTCCATCCATTGAGCATACGATCAACGGACCGCCTCGCGTTGTCGGCGATAGCCGGGTCGATCGTTACTTCGTGCTCCATATTCTGAAGCGCAGTCAGAATATTATCGAGTTCGATGCGCTTCATATGCGGGCAAAGATTACACGGCTTAACAAACTCAATGTCAGGATACTGAGCCGACACGTTGTCGCTCATGGAACATTCGGTCACGAGAACAACCCGACCCGGATTGTGCTCTCCTACGTAGCCTGCCATGCCGGCGGTTGAACCTGAGTAATCTGCTTCATCTACAACGTTTGGCGGGCACTCAGGGTGGGCAAGCACGACGACGCCAGGGTAACTTTCCCGGAAGTCGCGAATATCTTGCGGGGTGAACTGTTCATGAACTTCGCAGCGCCCTTTCCACGTGACAATGTTCACATTGGTTTCGCGCGCGATATTTTGAGCTAGGTATTCGTCGGGCAACATGATGACCTGATCAACACCCAGGGATTCAATGATCTGTTTGGCGTTGCCCGATGTGCAGCAGATATCAGATTCTGCTTTCACCTCTGCCGACGTGTTGACGTAAGTAACAACCGGCGCACCGGGGTACTTTTCCTTCATCAGTCGGACGTCAGCGCCGGTTATCGACGCAGCTAGTGAACAGCCAGCATGGAGATCCGGAATGAGTACGGTCTTATTCGGATTAATCAGCTTAGCCGTCTCAGCCATGAAATGAACGCCAGCCATAACGATGACATCGGCATCCGTATCAACAGCGTGGCGCGCAAGAGCCAACGAGTCACCAACGATGTCAGCCACGCAATGGTATATCTCAGGCGTCATGTAATTGTGCCCGAGAATGACCGCGTTCCGCTCCACCTTAAGCCTGTTTATGGCATCGATCTTAGGCGCGTGAACCGCCCACTCGATTTCCGGAATCACCTTTTTGACCCGATCGTACAGCGGCGCTGTTCGGCTCTGAATCTCTTCGCTAAAGGTCAGGTCGGCAGGGGCAATGTTTGAAGCGTTCATTCCGCCATTCTCACTTACGATTAGATGACACTTATACTTATTTTGAGCATATGGGGGGCGCATAAAAAAGCACGCCCTTATGCTCGCGCTGAGCGGAAGCTAGCCACAGGCCCGTCACAAGTCAAGAAATCGCGAGTCCAAACTGCATCCGAATTACCGTTGCAAACGTGCTCCTCGAATGGGAAACCCTTATTTTGTGCGCCTCCCGCGCGGCATGCGAACACCGGGTGCCGGTCTCTCACGGACCACGTCAGGGCGGAACCGGAAAAGCTCTGCAGGCCGTCCACCCGTCTCTGACGAGACTCGCCCGGTCGGTTCCACCAGCCCCTCCGCAGCAACAAGACGGCGAAAATTCTGTTTATGGAGCGGCGCCCCAGCGAGTGCCTCCACAGCCCTCTGTAGTTGTAATAATGTAAATGCTATCGGCATAACTTCAAAAATAACAGGTCTATAGCGGATTTTGCCCCTTAACCGGCCTAAAGCGGTCGCCAGGATGCGCCTGTGATCCTGGTGTAACGGGAGACCAGTCCAGGCATGGGCGTCAGATTGGTCTTGTCTGGTCCTGATTCGCCCGTCTGTCACGGTTTCTGCCACCAAACCAGCCTCATAAAGCAGCTCGTAGCGCTCCAGAACACGGTCTGCATCCCATCCGACATCACTAAATCCGAACGCTACGTCCATACGACCGCGTCGAGCCCGTTTGGCTTTAGCGTCACCCGCTCCGTCAATCCAAGAACCGATTTTAGGCTTAAGAATCTCGTCCAGCAGGGCCGGGCGGCCATTGCGCCAATCTTCCCAAGGAAAGAGCCGGTACCAGTCAAACCAATCAGACCCAGCTGGCCGTTTCGCCGCTGATTGGCGAATAAGGGCAACATATCCAACAGAAATCGACCTTGGCCCTCCAGCTCGGGTGTCTGGATCCCGAAACCGGTCACCAAAGGTATACAGCTGCTCCACGAACCCTACCGCGAGCCCTGTTTGTTCTGCTACCCAGCGGCGAAGCCCCTCTTCCATCGTCCGGTCACCTTCGGGGTCGAATGGTCCAGAAGGCAGACGTGGCCTAGAGTCTGTGTCCTTTGCATTGACCAATAATACGCGTGGCTCATCAGACGCGACCGTCGCAATAACGGCCCCGAGATCTAGAACTACGGCCTGGGCAGAGCCTGGTGGTGATTTTTTAATCATGACAGCGCAGTGGGCGGTGCTTCTCAGTTGGGGTCAACCCGGCAAATCTTGCCGGGTGTTAACGTCTTCTTCACCCAGCCCTCTTAACGTCCAAACCTAGAGGCAACAAAGCTTTTTGACCCAAACCCTCAATTAATCCCGGGACGGATGAGGATAGTGGGTCATTCGGGAAAGGGATCGACCGTGAATCCGTTTATGCAGCAGCTCAAAAACCTTGGGCCTGCCCGGCTCGCCGCCATGGCAGGCGTCGCGGTTGGGTTAATCGCGTTCATTATCTTTTTTGCTACGCGCTTTTCATCGTCTCCGATGGAACTTCTCTACGGCAACCTCAGCCAATCAGACTCGCGTGAGATTATAAGGCAGTTAGAACTGTCCGGAACTAAGTTTCAATTGGTCGACAACGGCGCCGAAATCATGGTGACCGCAGACCAAGTTGCCCAGATTCGCCTGCAAATGGCTGAAAAATCCCTCCCGTCCGGTGGATCTGTTGGTTACGAACTGTTCGACAATATGGATGCCCTCGGTGCCACCAATTTCATGCAAAACGTGAATTTGGTTCGAGCCCTAGAAGGTGAACTTGCGCGCACGGTTCGCTCTATTGAAGGTGTTCAGTCGGCACGCGTTCACCTCGTCATGCCGCAACGGGAAATGTTTACCCGCGAGACCCAAGAACCGACGGCATCGGTGTACATCAAAATGAACGCTGGGCGCCTAGACGGCAACCAAGTCAGCGCCGTTCAACATATTATTGCCGCTGCAGTTCCTAAGCTAAAGCCTTCCAACATTTCCATTGTCGACGAACGCGGAACCTTGTTGTCCCGCAATTTCTCCGACGATGAAGAAATGGTTGCCGTTCAGCAGGATGAGGCAAAAATTAAACTCGAGAAGCGACTGTCCAGCGCCATCATTGAAATGGTGGAAAGCTCTCTCGGACCAGGCAAAGTCCGGGCCGAAGTGCGGGCTGAGATGGATTTCGACCGTGTTGTCACGGAAGAGGAAATTTTTGACCCCGATGGCAGTGTGCCCCGGTCCACGGTCACAGTTGATGAAAACCTAGAGACTCTCGATACCGACCCTGACAACGTTACAGTTGGCCAGAATCTTCCCAATGCACAGTTCCAGAATGAAGGCGGACCGCGTTCTTCGTCATCGGAACAACGCACAGAAGAAACCGTCAATTTCGAAATTTCCAAGCGCGTCGTCAATCAGATCCGTGAATCGGGAATTATTCGCAGGTTGTCTGTTGCCGTGTTGGTTGACGGCAACTACGTCGAAGATGAAGCTGGCGAGCGCGTCTATCAGGCTCTCGACACCGATACGATGGACAAGCTTGAATCTTTGGTACGCTCGGCAATCGGTGCTGATGCAGCTCGCGGTGACCAAATTGAAGTCATCAATATGCCGTTCACGAACTTTGATGATCTTGCCGGCGACATCGAACCCTTCGACCTGTTTGGCTTCTCTAAGGAGGAAGTCATGCGGATGGCAGAAGGCCTTGGAGTGGCCATTGTAGCCGTCCTTGTTATACTTCTGGTCGTACGGCCGCTTGTCACTAGAGCCTTTGAATCAATGCCAGCAGAAGACGCCTTATTGTCATCAGACGGCATGGCCCAGATCACTGGTCCCGGCGGCATGCCGATGCCTATGCCGACTGAAGATGATGAAGATGATCTCGACGAACTCATCGACATCGATAAGGTCGAAGGCCGCGTTAAGGCTTCCAGCCTACGTAAAATCAACGATATCGTCGACGCGCATCCGGAAGAAGCAATTTCGATCTTCCGGACCTGGCTCTACCAGGAACCCTAGGATAGGCGCCGTCTGAACGGATAAATGTGCCCCCATGGGGCCGCGGCTAACACCGCGCTATGAGGCACGATCGGTGTGGAGCGGAAACCGGCCTCGAATGACTAAGGAGATGGGATATGGCGAGAGTTAAAGAAGACTATCGCAGTCTAACGGGGCCTCAAAAGGCAGCCATCATGATGCTCTCGCTTGGCGAAGAGCAGGCCGGAAAACTCTTCAACATGATGGAAGACGACGAGATCAAAGAAATGTCTCAAATCATGGCCGGACTCGGCACGGTCGGGGCCAATTTGGTCGAGCGTCTTTTCGTTGATTTCGCCGATGCCATTTCCAACACCGGATCCCTAGTTGGGTCATACGAATCCACAGAACGTCTTCTGATCAAGAGTCTAGATAAAGACCGTGTCTCCACAATCATGGAAGAAATTCGCGGCCCGGCTGGCCGCACGATGTGGGACAAACTAGGCAACGTGCATGAACAAGTGCTCGCCAATTACCTTAAAAACGAATATCCGCAGACCGTCGCTGTCGTCTTATCAAAAGTAAAATCCGACCATGCCTCACGTGTTCTTTCGTTGTTGCCTGAAGGTTTCGCGATGGAAGTTGTCATGCGTATGCTGCACATGGAATCTGTGCAGAAAGATGTCTTGGAAAGTATCGAAAAAACTCTGCGGACCGAGTTCATGTCGAACCTTGCGCGTACCGCGCGTCGCGACAGTCACGAAATGATGGCGGAGATATTCAACAACCTAGACCGCAACACAGAGAGCCGGTTCCTTACGGCCCTGGAAGAGCGCAATCGAGAATCCGCAGAGAAAATCAAACAACTTATGTTTACTTTCGAAGATCTGCTGCGTCTCGACTCTACGGCGATCCAAACTTTGCTCCGTCATGTGGAGAAAGACAAGTTGGGTATTGGCCTCAAAGGGTCCTCCGACGACCTCAAAGAGCTGTTCTTTGGCAACATGTCAGAACGTGCCGGAAAGATGCTCAAAGACGACATGGATGCACTTGGACCTCTGCGGTTGCGCGATGTCGAAGAAGCACAGAACACGATCGTTGCCCTTGCCAAGGAACTGGCCAATTCCGGTCAGATCGTTATCAACGAAGGCAAGGAAGACGACGAGCTGGTCTACTAGGGCGGCGGAGCGAAGAGAGAAACCATTATGTCAGCCGCCACATCCGCACAAACGCGAACAAAGCCGTTCATGTTCGACCGATCGTTCGACGATCCGTCAAAGGTGTACTTGCCCGGCGAGAAGTATGGTCCGAAGATCGAGGTCTCTTTACCTAAGAGAGTATCAACTGACTCGGATGAACAACCCGAAGCGGCTGAAGCTGTCGTCGAGGATGCACCACCACCACCGCCAGCCAAGGAGTATACCGAAGCAGACCTACAAGCGGCGCGAGAGGATGGCCACGTCCAAGGGCACACAGCTGCATTGGAAGAAGCAGAAACTGCCAGAGAACACTACGCAGCGGACGCCCTCAATCTCATCAGTACCGGACTAGATGGCCTTCAAGAGCAACAATCAGCGGCCAACCGCGAAATTGGTGAAACTGCGCTTCGTATGGCATACGCCGTGATTGAGAAAGTGGTGCCACTGCACGCCCAGGCGCACGCCATCGAGTCGGTAGCCGCCCTGGTCAAAGAGGTGTTGCCTCTGGTTTATGAAGAGCCAAAATTGGTTGTGCGCACCCACAATATGATCGCCGAAGACGTACAGTCTAAACTGGACGAAGTCACCGAGCGATCTAACTTTCAAGGTGTGGTGTCAATCGTTCCTGACTACGAATTACAGCCTGGCGACTGCCGCGTGGAGTGGAACGGTGGTGGAGCTGACCGCAATGAAGGACGTCTTTGGAAGGACATAAGAGCCATCATTGAAGAAAACATTGGCGCGGTGGACATTGAAGCGATGGACAACGCCGCAGATGCCGACGAGCATACGATAGAAGACAGTAAAACTGACGACAGCAGTGATGAAGGCGGGCTTATTGAAACGCCGGACTCCAGCGTAGAATTAGAAGAAGAGCCAGAAGAGCTGGCCATAGACGACGACGCAGGCGAAACTGAGAGTGACCAAGAGGTCGAACCCGATCCTTCGGGCACATAGTGCGATTGGCGCATTAATCTGGTGGGGCCGTCCGGTGACGGGCGGAAATGACTATGGCAGATGAAGACGATGATATCCCTGAAGGCGCCGACGAAGCGCCTGCCGAGGCAGACGAGCCGGTCGTCGATGATGGCGATCTAGGTTTGCAGGAACTGTCGGGCGGCGGCGGCGGCGATATGGACGACGATGGCTCTGACGCGTTTGACGATCCAGCGGTCGACGTCCCTGACAAGCCACGTTCTGCCCAAGACTTAGAGGCTGTCTACGACATACCCGTTCGAGTGTCGGCTGTGCTCGGCAAATCCTCGATGCAAGTTAATCAGCTTCTTAAACTTGGCCGTGGCGCGGTAGTCGAACTGGATCGCAAAGTCGGCGAAGCCATCGACATTTACGTCAATGACCGCCTGGTCGCACGCGGTGAAGTCGTGGTTGTCGATGAACGCCTAGGCATCACGATGACAGAAATCATTAAGACGCAACGGAACTGATCGACTCATGTCTGAGACTGCGGACATAACAGCGGCTCCACGGCGTATTCTCGTCGACGGCGCGACATTGCTCGGCCTTGGCTGCGCATTCGCGCTAATTTCTGCAGCTGTCATCATGGGAGGCGCAGCAGATTTCTTTTTCAATTTGCCCGCGGCCCTCATCGTTATTGCAGGTACGCTTGCGGTAACGACAGTGTGCTTCAGTTTTGGTGACATAGCCCGAACCGCGCAGATTCTGACGACGACTGTCATTTACAGGGAACGGGACGCGCGCGATACGGCATATACGATGCTGGAACTCGCCGATTTTTGTCGCATGAATGGAGCCCTTAAGCTTCAGGGTGGCCCCCTACTCCGCTTTATCAAGGAACCTTTTCTTCACAAGGGTTTAGGGTTGGTCATCGATGGTCTCGGAGAAAAAGAGATCACTGAAATACTCAGCCAGGACCTGACGTCGACGACCCAGCTGCACCTCAGAGCGGCCAGCGTTCTGCGTAAAGCTGCAGAGATTGCTCCGGCCATGGGTCTGATTGGAACTCTCATAGGGCTCGTACAGATGCTTGGGCGTCTGCAAGACCCTGACATTATCGGGCCTGCAATGGCTGTCGCTCTTCTGACGACTTTCTATGGTGCCATCTTGGCAACCATGGTGTTTAATCCGCTCGCTTCGAAACTTGAGCGCAACACAGCGGACGAACACCTCATCAATCAATTGTTTTTGACTGGCGTAATCGCCATTGCCCGTAAAGACAATCCGCGGCGCTTAGAGTTACAACTCAACAGCGCCCTGCCTCCAGAGAGCAAGGTCAAATACTTTGACTGACGGTATTACCCCGCTTAGCGGGGGCGCAGACAGCGGATTAAGAAAGAGATATCTATGCGTCTTCTGATCATCGGAACGTTGGGCGGTCAGATCGGCGCGGCAAGTAAAATTGCCGTTGCCCGTGGCGCCAAAGTTGCACAAGCAGATACGGTCGAGAATGGCCTTCGTGTGATGCGGAGCGGGCAAGGCGTAGACTTGGTTATGATCGACGTCCATATGGACGTGGACGATCTGATCGCAGCGATGACAGCGGAGCGCCTCCACTATCCAGTTATCGCCTGCGGGATTGAAACTGACTCTGCAGCAGCAGTCGCAGCCATCAAGGCTGGCGCCAAAGAGTACCTCCCACTACCACCCGACGCCGATCTCATTGCGGCCGTATTTGAGGCGATTAGCGAAGATCAAGACGCCCTCATTTTTGCGGATCCAGCGATGAAGAAATGCGTTGCGATGGCAGAAAAAGTTGCAGGTAGTCAGGCCGGTATTTTGATCGTTGGCGAGTCCGGTACCGGTAAAGAGTTGATCGCTCGTCTTGTTCACCGCAAGAGCGGCCGAAAGGACAAACCCTTTGTCGCTATAAACTGTGCGGCAATCCCTGGTGAATTACTCGAATCAGAATTGTTTGGTCATGAAAAAGGCGCTTTTACCGGCGCCGTGGCCCGGCGAATCGGAAAATTTGAGGAAGCCGCTGGCGGCACACTGCTGCTCGATGAAATTTCAGAGATGGACCTGGGCCTCCAAGCCAAGCTTCTGCGCGCCATCCAGGAGAAAGAAATCCAGCGGGTCGGGTCCAATACAGCTGTTAAGGTGAACGCTCGCATTCTTGCGACGTCCAACCGGAACATGGAAGCGGAAGTCAAAGCGGGCACATTCCGAGAGGATCTATATTTCCGACTGAATGTGGTCAGTGTGGCAATACCGCCGCTAAGGGACAGGCCGGCAGATGTGCCCGTTCTCGCCAATCATTTCATGGAAAAGTACGCCGAAGAAAACGACGTGGCGATTCAGTCCATTAACGACGAAGCGTTGGAATCCCTTCAGGGTCACAACTGGCCTGGAAACGTCCGGGAACTTGAAAACACGATGCACCGGGCCGTCTTAATGGCCTCGAGCGACGTTATTGACGCAGATGCCGTCCTTCTCGGTGGCGTGAGCGCAGACGACGACCAAAGCACAGGGAGTTTGGTCGGCCGCACTGTCGCAGATGTTGAGCGAGACTTGATCATCGACACCCTGAAACACACCATTGGCAACCGCACGCACGCCGCTAAAATCCTGGGAATCTCGATCAGGACCCTACGTAACAAGCTCAATACCTATGTTGAGCAAGGGGTTCCAGTCCCCTCACCCGGCGAGGCTTAAGCCTCCTTCCCGAGCGTTCCACTACCCCCAAAAAACACCATTTCGCTAGGCATTTCTTGCCTATCTAAACACCTTGTTAACGGTCCTCAGGGCACAGTGGGGCTTGTAAGAAGCGGCTTTCCGTCGCGCCCCGGGACGGGCCTGGAAACTGCTGAAAACTGGGATTTAATAGTTACTCTGGGACTCTGGGACGGGTATGGCTGAAGACACCCAAGACGGCGGCGGCGCGGCCGAGGCAGCGCCTCAAGCCGCAGCGCCAGCAGCGGACGGCACCGCACTAGCAGCGACCGACGGCCAACCTGTTGGCGGGGGCTTTGACTTTGACGGTGCGTTAAACCGAGTCGGTGCAGCGGCTAAGCGCGGCGACCTCGGCTTCGCCCTGGGCCTCGTCGCGATTCTCGTCGTGCTGATCATGCCGATGCCGCCCTGGTTATTGGACGTCGCACTGGCCCTTTCCATCACCCTGTCTGTCCTCATCTTGATGACCGTCGTGTTTATTTCCCGCTCCTTAGAATTTAACTCGTTTCCGGTGGTCTTGCTCATCGCCACGATGTTGCGCCTCGCCCTCAATCTCGCGTCAACGCGATTGATCCTGCAGAACGGACACGAAGGACCGGATGCCGCCGGTGATGTGATTGAGGCCTTTGGTGGATTCATCATGGGCGACAACTTTGTTATTGGCATTATCGTCTTCTCGATTTTGGTCATCGTCAATTTCATGGTCATCACTAAAGGTGCGACGCGTATCGCTGAGGTTACAGCCCGCTTTACCTTGGACGCCCTTCCCGGCAAGCAAATGGCGATCGATGCAGATATGTCGGCTGGCATGATCGATGAAACAACAGCCAGAGAACGACGTGAAGATCTCCAGAAAGAAAGTGAATTTTTTGGTGCCATGGATGGTGCCTCGAAGTTTGTGCGTGGAGATGCCACAGCCGGTATCCTAATTACTGCCATTAACATCATTGGCGGCATGATAATCGGCATCGCGCAAAACGACCTCACGTTCAACGAGGCTGCTAACACATACACCATGCTGACCGTCGGTGATGGACTGGTCAGTCAAATCCCAGCCCTCGTTGTTTCGACAGCCGCCGGCCTCATGGTTTCCAAGGGTGGCCTAGACGAAGCCACAGACGTCGCCCTAACCAAACAATTCACGCAATACCCAAAAGCGCTCGGCATGAGTTCCTTTATGGCGCTAAGCCTAGCGCTTCTGCCGGGCACCCCTCTCGGCCCCTTCCTCTTTCTAGCCTTCGTCACCGGCTCGGCGGCTGGGTGGAGCGCCTTCAAACAAAATAGAGCTGCGGCCGCCGCCGCTGAACTCGATATGGATCTCGGAATCCAAGAATCCGCTGTCCCGGAAGAACCGATCTCTTCAGCGATGCGCATCGACCAAGTCCGATTGGAACTGGGCTACGGACTATTGTCGATGATTAACAACGACAACCACCGTCTTACAGATCAAATCAAAAGTCTGCGGCGCGCCCTGGCGACTGACATGGGTTTCGTGATGCCGTCGGTTCGCATTCAGGACAACATGCAACTGCCTGCGAATTCATACGCGCTATACGTCAAGGAAGTTGAAGCCGGTCGCGGCGATCTTCGTCCCAACATGCTGTTGGTGATGGATCCACGTGGTGAAGAGATATCCTTGCCTGGTGAGCGCACCCGCGAGCCGACTTTCGGCCTTCCTGCCCTATGGATCGACCCAGCTGCTCGAGAAGAAGCCCTCTTCCGCGGGTATACGGTTGTCGACCCACCGACAGTCATCACAACACACCTGACCGAGGTTGTCCGTGACAACATGCAAGAACTGCTGTCCTACACTGAGTCTCAAAAGCTCATGGACGAACTCGATAAAGAACAGCAGAAACTGATTGCAGAAATTGTTCCGGCCCAGATCAGTGTCGCTGGCATCCAGCGTGTCTTACAGAATCTGCTTTCCGAGCGAATTTCAATTCGTGACCTACCGACCATTCTAGAAGGGATCGCAGAGGCCTGTGCCGCAACCCGCAATGTCATGCAAATAAGCGAGCATGTTCGCACCCGTCTCGCCAGGCAGTTGTCGGATACGAATACCGATGAGGAAAGCACTATTCCGCTCGTGACACTGTCACCGGAATGGGAGCAAGCCTTCGCCGAGTCTCTCGTGGGTCAAGGTGATGAGCGACAACTCTCCATGGCGCCGTCCCGATTGCAGGAGTTCATCACGGCTGTGCGGCAGAACTTTGAACGTTTCGCCATGCAGGGGGAAACACCCGTGTTACTAACCTCACCAACAGTGCGGCCTTATGTCCGGTCTATAATTGACCGATTCCGGCCCATGACGGTGGTGATGTCTCAAAATGAAATTCATCCAAAGGCAAAAATCAAAACGGTCGGCCAAATCTGACCTATAGTGATGCCAAGCAGAGCACTTGGGGTCAAACCAACCGCGTTGGGGAGCGCCATAGGTCTTAAACAATGCGCCTAAAGTCCTACACAGCCGCCACCATGGCCGAAGCCATGAACTTGGTTCGCGAAGAACTGGGGGAAGACGCAATCATCGTCTCAACCCAACGGTCTTCCGACGGCCAGGGTGTGCGCATCACGGCGGCCTTGGAAGAACCTGACGGCGAAGAAGACATTGCACGTGCCCTGGCCGGTGAAGACACAACGCCCTTCTCTGAGGGTGTGCGCGAAGCCTTGACCTACCATGGCGTACCAGCCCGACTGATCGAGAAGCTAGTTATGACGGCGCGATCGGTTGAGGTGGGCTCACCCACTATGGCCTGTGCTGCCGCGTTGGAAGATCACTTCGACTTTGCTCCACTGCCCGAACGCAAGGCACCACGTCCTTTCATGTTGGTCGGCCCTCCCGGGTCAGGAAAAACCATTACCGTCGCCAAGCTTGCTGCTCGGGCCCGGCTTGCAGGCAGACCCGTAGGTGTCATTACGACAGATACCATTCGCGCCGGTGCTGTCGAACAGCTCACCGCATTCACGAAGATTCTAGAAGTTGATATTAGTCAGGTTCGAGGACCGGACGCCCTGCCTCAGGCCGTCGATACGATGATGGAGAAATACGATCTCGTTTTCATCGACAGCCCAGGACTCAATCCATTCAGCCATCACGATATGGACTATCTGAAAGCGCTTACTCGCAGCGCTGATGTAGAACCAATACTGGTGCTGGCCGCAGGCAGCGACGCAAGTGAGGCTGCCGACATCGGTGAATCATTCTCAGCCTGTGGCGCGACACGCATTTTGGCGACGCGTCTCGACATGACCCGCCGGCTCGGAGCGATTTTGGCTGCCGCAGACGCAGGTCAGCTGATGTTCTCGGAGATTAGCCTGAACCCCCATGTTGCGACCGGTCTTTGTGCGATCAATCCGGTTTCAATG
>WLXB01000126.1 GCA_012103295.1 Alphaproteobacteria bacterium
CGCACCGATGCACGTCGCACCATTACATTGACGGCTGGCATTTTGCCTGGAGTGCTCACCAATGAGAAAGTTAAAATCATAAAGGAAGAGATAGCGAAGCTTGACCTAGATCGCGATGTTGACCTGGCCTTTAAAGGTGAAGAGCTAGATTCTCTAGAGAACTCAAATTTCCTGGTCACCGCGTTTTCTATGGCGATGTTCCTCATGGCCATGATTTTGCTTGCAGAGTTTAACAGTTTCTATGCGGTAGCCTTGATATTGAGTTCAGTTGTCTTGTCAACGATCGGCGTGTTTTTGGGACTTCTGATTACCAACAATCCATTTATCATCACGCAATCGGGGGTCGGAATCATTGCATTGGCCGGTATCGTAGTTAACAACAACATTGTACTGCTCGACACCTTCTTCTTGTTCCGCAAGAACGCCGTCTCTACTTACGACGCAATTCTTCGAACCGGCATAGAGCGTCTTCGCCCGGTATTTTTAACAACGGCCACTACAGTTCTCGGTCTGGTGCCAATGGCATTGCAAATCGGCGTCGATTTCTTTGACCGCTCGATTGAGTTTGGGTCTCCAGCACTCCAGTTCTGGCGTCACCTCGCCACAGCCATTGTATTTGGCCTAATTTTTGCTACCGCCCTAACGTTAATCGTCACCCCGGCCGCCCTTATGGCTCAGCGTAATTTTCTTACGTGGCTCAAGGGTTTGAAGAGTAAAGATGTTCCTGCATCCAGCGGAGCCCCGTTAACGCCCGCTGAATAGACCAATAAACTGATCTAATACCCGCTATCGCCCGTAATCATTAGTACCGGATCAGAGGCCGGTTTCTATTGAATCTCACCAAGTTGGGCGAGCGATACCGATATGAACATGCTAATTGCCTTAGCCGCCCGACGGGCCAAGATCATCTTCTCAGCATTTGCCGTCCTGATCATCAGCGGTGTGACGGCTTACGTTAATGTACCTAGAGAATCACTCCCGCAGCTCGCGATCACAGTCATTTACACGTCAGTTATTCTTGAAGGTGTATCCCCAGACGATTCAGAACGTCTCCTCGTCCGCCCCCTCGAAGAGGAACTACAAAACCTTGAGGGTGTAAAAGAGCTGCGCGCGACGGCGTTTCAAGGTGGCGCAAATGTCGTACTCGAGTTTGACGCCGGCGTTAGTGAAGAATCCGCATTGCAAGATGTTAGGGCTGCTGTCGATCGCGCGAAACCCGAGCTCCCAGAAGAAGCTCTCGAACCAACAATCAGCCAAGTTGATTTCACTCGTCGCCCCGTTTTAACAGTCGCCCTATCGGGTGATTTACCCGAACGAACACTTCTAACTTTAGCCAGAGGACTCCGCGACGAGGTTCGTCAAATCCCATCCGTACTAGATGCAACAGTCGCCGGAGCGCGGGAAGAGCAAGTTGAGATTATCATCGACCCGCTCTTGGTAGAGTACTACGGCCTCAACAAAGACGAACTGTTTCGGATTTTCAGTCGGTCGAACCGCCTAGTTGCGGCCGGCAACCTTGATACGGGTAATGGCCGTTTCGCCGTAACAGTGCCGGGACTGTTCGAAACATCCCAGGACATCTTTAATCTGCCGATCAAATCAACGGACGATGCGGTCGTCACCCTTGGAGACATCGCAGACATTCGGCGCACCTTTAAAGACCGACAGACCTTCGTGCGGATAAACGGTAAACCTGCAGTCACCGTCGACATTAGCCGGCGCCCAGAAGCCAACGTAGTCGGAACAATCATTTCAGCGCGCAATGTCGTTGACAGTATGAGACCGGCTTGGCCCGACGGGCTCAACGTCTCTTTCCCCGTTGACGACACTGAGAACATCACATCTCGTTTCGACAGCCTGCAAAATAGTGTGATATCCGCCGTCATCATAGTAATGGCGATCTGCATGGCGTTCCTCGGATTCCGGTCCGGACTCCTGGTCGGAATCGCGATTCCCGGATCGTTTCTCACTGGCATTCTTGTTCTCGCCACCCTGGGCATCACGCTCAACGCCCTTGCTCTGATAGGTCTAATACTTTCAGTCGGCATCTTGGTTGACGGTGCAATCGTTGTTGTCGAGAATGCGGAGAGCTTGAAAGAGGAAGGCGTGTCATCGAGGGACGCCTACGTTCAAGCCGCGCAACGCATGGCGTGGCCTATTACAACGTCAACCGCAACAACGTTAGTGGTTTTTCTGCCCCTCCTCTTCTGGCCCGGAAACACTGGAGCTTTCTTCAAGTACCTGCCGATCACTCTCATCAGCGTTCTATCTGCCGCGCTCGTTATGGCTTTAATTTTCGTACCTGCTATCGGCGCTAGCCTAAAGTCGAAGAGCAGCAGCAGAAATAGAACTTCAGAGAAAAACTCCCGAATAGCGCTGTATTACTCAAGGCTACTCAATAGGTGCGTCGACAATCCTGGGAAGGTCATATTAGCGACGATCATGACATTAATCTTCGTCCAGGTCGGCTATTCAAACTACGGTAAGGGTTTCTACTTTTTTCCACCACAAGAGCCGGACTCTGCAACGCTTTCAATTCATGCCCGTGGTAATTTATCTCTGGCTGAGCAAGATAGGCTGGTCGGTGAAGTCGAAAACCAGGTACTAGGTCTCGACGGCATAAAATTTATCTACACTAAGACCGGCCGCCCCCCTGGTGCAGGTGCGAACGCACCGGCTCCCGATTTCATTGGCGACATTAAAGTTGAAATGCTGCCGTGGAATAGCCGTCGCCCGGCATTGGAAATTCTCAGCGATATTCAAAACCGAGTGAATACGCTTCCCGGCATCGAGGTCCTTATAAAAAAAGAAGGTCATGGCCCGACGCTTGGTCAAGCGATTCAGATTGAGGTCGCATCAAAAGACTCTGAAGCTCTTCAAAGCACAGTGGAACTTATCCGTCAGGGTATGCTTGACGTCGCTGGTTTCGCGAGTGAATCGGACAATCGCCCCCTTCCGGGTATTGAATGGCAGCTCCAAGTGGATCGGGCGGAGGCGGCCAAATACGACGCTGATGTGACCGTTATCGGACAATCGATACAACTCATCACGAATGGCTTAAAACTTGGGGAATACCGGCCCGATGACAGCGAGGAAGAGCTGGATATCGTAGTTCGTTACCCTGAGGAGTTGCGGTCAATCCGCAGCCTCGATCAAGTGCGGATCGAAACGGGACGCGCTCCCGTCCCCATTAGCAATTTTGTAGATCGCGTGCCCGTGCAGCAGGCCGGAGAGATCGCACGAGTGGATGGTATTCGGACTATCAAAGTGACCGCAGATCCAATGCCCGGCTATTTTGCCGGACTACAGGTCGTCCGCCTAAAGCAATGGCTCGCTGGACAAGACGTTCCTAAAAATGTGGCAATCAACTTTAAAGGAGAAGAGGCAGATTCTGAAGCCAGTAGCAGTTTCCTGACCAATGCCTTTTTACTTGCCATATTCATGATGGGGATCATTCTCCTCGCCCAGTTCAACAGTTTCTATTCTGTGTTCATAGTTCTGACTGCTGTTCTTCTATCGACCTCGGGGGTTTTTCTCGGCCTTCTCGTCACCGGCTCTAGCTTTAGTATCGTTATGTCGGGTATTGGCACGATCGCTCTCGCCGGAATTGTTGTGAACAACAATATCGTTCTGATCGACACCTTTAATAAATTCAATGATGGTGCGCGTAACCTTCGCGAGGCCGTCATAAAGACAGGCGAAGACCGGCTACGCCCTGTGCTGCTGACGACAGGAACGACGGTACTTGGACTGGTGCCCACGGCAACTCAATTCAATGTAGATTTCTTCAATCGGACCGTGACGATTGGCGACCCTGCAACTGAATGGTGGGCCTACATGTCACAGGCAATTATCTATGGCCTGCTGTTCGCCACCGCACTCACACTGATTGTCACACCGTGTATGCTGATGGCTAGAGAAAGGTTCTCTCTATGGAGGGGAAATAAGGCCTCCGCTATTCGCCGATTGTTGGGTCATGAAAAAAGCGAAAAAACAGACGTTAGCCCCCCATTACCGGCCGAGTAGTTTTCGTGAGTTCCTAGTCAGTCGCCTCGGTCTGGGCGTATTTGCGTGACCGGGCTTCTAAATCCGCTCGCAACTCACCAAGAACTCCGCACGCGAATAGCGCTTCGGCGACCAAGAATCCTGGAGCCATGAACACCTGAAGCAGGTTACCTGTGAGTGCGGGCTTTCGCCCTTCAAATACATGTCCAATGAGCTGAAGAATCCATCCGCCAACAAAGCATGCCCCAATAACCACCCAGACAAATGTTGTAGAACCCAGGGACATTGCCTGCGCGTACCAAAGCAAAGGCAGGTACACGACAACAGAGACAATCCCCATCGCCGGCACGGCAAGGCAGTAAAGCAAAAGAAGTAACGACAGGAAGAGAGCGGCAAGAGTTATTGGAATCCCACCGAATAGACCTATCTGGACCAGGGACATCGCAACAAGCAAAGCGAAGACGATCAGCGGCACACCGATGAAGTGGGTTGCGCAGTTGCGCAGGTCCCGGTGATAGGCCGTATACATCGCCATCTGCTCGCGGAACCAATTTCGCATCAGCCCTCTCCTCTCTGCTGGGAAATACTACACTGTATGCGTACAGTCTTCGAAACCGTATATGCTGGCCAGATTAGAAAGCAGGATTTGAAACACACATCTCAATGACGTCCGGATATACCCTTTACGGCCGCCCTGGCCCAGTCTTTGAGCCCTTCCGTAGCACTTATCCCTGGGTCGGTGGAGACTTGCAAACAGTCCGGAATACACTGTCGTGGCTGCCCCCGAATTTCGATACAAAACGCCAAGAGCGGCTCATTTTCCCTATGAATGATGGGACTGGCGATTCTTTGCTGGGGCTTTTAGACAAACCAATTCATCCAACCGATCTACCGCTCCTTATTCTCGTTCACGGCCTCACGGGGTGCGAAGCCAGCCGAAACATAATGGTTTCCGCAGCACACTTTGTATCACTCGGGTTTCCAGTGCTGCGCCTTAACTTGCGGGGCGCAGGGCCATCCGTTGGGCTGTGTCGAGAACAGTATCACGCCGGACGAACACAAGATCTCGCGACCGTTTTGCTAGACATTCCAGACACATTAAAGCGGAACGGCTGCGCTATAGTCGGCGTATCCTTGGGTGGCAATATGCTCTTGAAGTTTGCGAGCGACGATGCTGAATCATTTGGTGTGCGAGCCGTCGCGAGTGTTTCCGCACCGATCGACCTTAAAGCAGCGCAAAAACGTATAATGGCACCCCGCAATTTCGTATATCACCGCTATCTCCTCAATCGTATGAAATCGGATGCGCTGGCTTTGCCCCACGATAAAGCGGTGACAGCCCAAACGTTGGATCAGGTGCGATCAGTTTATGATTACGATGATCTGATTATAGCGCCAAGAAACGGCTTCGACGGGGCTGAGGATTACTACGCAAAGTGCTCCGCAAACAGTGTCTTGGGCACGATCACGGTTCCTACTCTGCTTATTCACGCAAAAACGGACCCATGGATTCCGCTGAGTATGTACCTAGACAATAGCTGGCCAGCAGACGGGCCATTAACTTTAATAATTAGCGTGGACGGTGGCCATGTCGGATTCCACGGAGCCGGCAGTCCCGTTCCGTGGCATGATCGTTGTATCGGTCGGTATTTTATAGATTTGTTTGCTGCCTAGGATACGGTCTACGCGTCGACAGGCACCCGAGAAAGAGTCTCTTTCCACCCGTCAACAGGCAATTCTGGGTCATTTATTATGCGCAGTGTCTTGTTCAATGCGGCGGGGTTGCGCGCGGCTTCAGCCATCATAGCACCGACATCCGCACGGGAAATTGTGCCGACCGTAATTTGATCTCCGGATTGGAACCAAATTCCCTGGAGCCGTGATTCGTAATCTCTCAATCCGCCTGGTCCGACAATTGTGTAGGGCATATTACTGGCCCTCAAATAATGCTCCGCTTTGTTTTTCCACTGCATTCCAGTGAAGCGAGCAACTAAATCGGGGTCAGAATCAGCGCGTCCGGCAGACAGTGAAGTGATCATAACCACCTGCTTCAATCCGTACGTCTTTGCCTGATCGATCAGATTTACGTTGCCCTGATATTCGACAGCTTCAGGGGTATTCTCCCCAGTTCGCTCGGTTGCCCCAAGGACGGAGATAACTCGGTCACACCCTAGATAGAGTGGCGCAATGGATTGTGAGTCTCGCACGTCACCGCGAACCCATTCCACAGCATCACCGTACCGTGCTTTCGCCCGATCCGGATCACGGGTTAGACCACGTACAGCATGCCCCGACGCAAGTAAGTCTTGAGCCACAAAGCGTCCCGTTCGACCGGTCGCGCCTGCGACAAGTATCCTCTCATGCGATTGAGCGGCCCCACTTCTTGGAGCCGCCCATGTCGTCGCTATACCAAGACTAAGAGCGGCTTGAGTAAACCGCCGTCTTGTAGTCACTCACCCTGACCAGGCCGCAGAGGCGGTGCTTGTGCTGCGTCTGCTGCAACTGCCGCAAAATCATCGCGCCACTCATCAGGTTTGCTATTGGCGTCACCACCAATGGCAATGGTCTTATTGACTGCATCTTTGTTACTCAGTGCCTCGACCAGAACCTTCGCAACATCAGCACGCTGTATGAAGCTTGTCTCCAGCTCACCGGCGCCAACAAGCGTAATGCCCTGCTTGCCACCTTCATCGGTGCCAAGCCCACCCGGACGGATAATTGAGTACGGGAGGTCGCCATCACGAAGATAATCCTCGCCAAGCCATTTCCACATCTGAACATTGTCGCAGAACTGATTGAGAGGCTGATCAGGAATGCCAGCACCAAGGGCTGACGTTAAGACGAATAGCTTCACGCCGTAATCTTTGGAGATGCCAGCCATATTCACGACACCTTGAAAATCAACGTGGCGGGGCGAGCGCGGGCCACCCGTATCAAAACAAGACCCACCCAGGGTCGAAATAACATAGTCGGCGCCGGCAAAAGCCTTGCGGATGTCGTCCGGAATACGCGCGTCCATTTTGACCCAGGTAAAGCCATCTTCACCCTTCGATTCCTGCGCGCGCTTAACGTTGGTTGTGGTCGCTCGAACGTCATAGCCTTGAGCCATCGCCTCTTTGACTGTTTCCCATCCAGTACCGCCGGTGCCGCCAACGACGACCACCAAGTCCGCGGCCAAGGCTGACGTTGAAATCACTGCTGCCGTCAGTACCGATATTGATATTGATTTAAACATTGAGTGCTCCATCCCTTTGTTTGTTTAAGTCTTAGAAAAATTAGTTGCTCGCCGAACGCGGTACTCTAGTGCCACCGGTTATGCTGCCTCTGGATTTTCGGATTTGCGCTTTTCTGCCGTTTTACCGAGCCAAATCGACACGCCACACCACGCGGCAGCGACGCCAGAACCAACCAACGCTATTTGCGCCAGCCCGAAGCCAGCCGAGCGAAGACCGTTCTCAATCCAAATATTGATGAGATCAGCACCGCGATAAACCGACGTATCAATGACGTTCTTGGCCTTATACTTTCGATCTCGATCAACAACAGTCCACAGCATCTCTCGACCTGGCCTCGTCATCGCATAATTGCCGGCTCTACGAACAACCTGAAGAGACAAGATCATCATCAGAACTGGGAACGCGCTGAGCGCGAAGAACGCGAAAATCATAAACGCAGGCATACAGGCTAGGAGAAAGACCATGCCCCAACGGCCTGCGATACGAGACGTCACGAAAAGCTGTGTGAAAATAGCTAAACCGTTGACGACACCGTCAACAATCGCGTTTACGGCATAGCGTGCTTCACGAGTTTCAAATGCAGCTCGAACCAAATCAACTTGCGCGACATAAAAGATCGTAGAAATGAATGTGTACAACATCACGAATACAGCGATAGCAATGAGATAGGGATCTTTGAAAAGCGTGGCAAAACCCGACCATGACGATCCTCCAACTTTTCCCTTGGCTTTTTCTAGCTTGGCTTCCTCTGAGTGACCACCGGTTGTGTGCTGGTTCAAATCACGAATGCAAAAAATTGTAATCGATAGGACAATGGCTGCAATCAACAGCATATTCTCGACACCGAGATCATTTACAATAGCCGCTGTTGCGAGTGGACCGAGCGCAGCGCCGGCACTGCCGCCGCCGGCAACAAATCCGAACAAACGCTTCGATTGATCTTTGGAATAGCGATCTGCGAGGAAACTCCAGAAAACGGAGACCACAAACATATTAAAAACACTGAGCCAAACGTAGTAAACGCACGCCACGACCGTGCTGACCTTGACTGGCGCAAAGACGATAGGCCACGCGTTAAGGACCGGTGCTGTCATCGTATCCGTACTGCCTAGGGGGTAGCCCCCCATCAGCACATAAAAGATAGCGATGTTGATAATAAAAAAGCCGTATATCCACGGCAGACACGATGAGATTTTGTATCGCGATACAACCCAACCGAATACTAACGCTGCAATCGTCGATGCAACGAAAGTTCCAGTCCACAAGAATTTCAGGTCTTCAGAAGCGACTTCTGACGCTAGCGCATCGCGCAACGGCCGCATGGTGTAGTAGCTCGCCATAAGGCAGAACAAGTACACAAAAGAAACGAGGATTGCCCTGAGCTCATGGCTCTCAATTTTGGCGGTTTTCTTGAAGAAATTCTCGACGGCTGCGGACATGAATTGGGCCTAACTCGTACAATAAGTGACCCGAACTATAGCCAGATTCACCTAGCCGACACGAGCCCCTTTTGCCCACAACCATGGCGTGGTCGCAGGGATTTGATACCCAATTTGTTCGGATTTTAGGTCGTGGCGCGGTCTGTTCTTGTGACCCGTGCCAGTCCCCACATACCGAGCCAAATCACAGCTCCGAATATGAATACGAGTGCATATTCGACGATAGGTACTCGTGGAATCTCTTCCATCGTCTGCCAACCCCGTCCGCCATAAACGATGCCAAGTGCGGCGAGGTACGCTCCCAAGAACGCCCACCGGAGCCAACGTTTCAGGCCAAGACCATGCATCTGAGTGATGATGAACATGGCGAGGAATCCGAACGCAAACATCCCCCATTGTCCGTTGCCCTGCATAAGAGCGACAATTGTGCCGTGGATAACCACAAAGAACTCAAGTGTAACCGTCCAGAATTTGTTCACGTGAGCGCGAGTAAATATCAGACTGCCCTGAAGCATAATCATACAGGTGTAGAACGTGCCCATGAGGTGTCCGACCGAAGTTTCCATCGGGTGATACCAAAAAGTGTAAATCACGGCCCACGAAAAGATATAACCGTGGTATTTGCGGATAGCGCGGCCCGGCTCCGCCAAAAAACCGACTTTCTTTCCAAACACCAAACCCCGGCGTTTGTTTTCCATGATCAAGATCATCACCAACATTATGATCACAGACCCTTGGGACGTCATAATGTGAGTATCCTGAGCTGTGCCATCATACCAAACATGGGTCTGCATCAGATGCAGCAGCACAAACAAAGCATTCGCCCCTAGAATTAGAATGTTAATTGGGTGCAAGCCCTTGGTGTAGGACAGTTTGTTGTTTTGGGCGTAATAGATCATCCCCCAAATCGTACATTGATGCAGAATGTAGCCGGCCCAAGCTGTCGCCCGTGACCAGAAGGTCGGATCTGGCAGTTTCCATAAATAATGGGAGGCGCCCGTATCCGGTGCGAAGTCAATTTCCGGCATGAATGGCTTTAGGAAATATATGAGCGCGGTATATCCGATACAGAAGGCAACACCGGCGGCTAGCCCCCATGAGCTATTCATAAAGCCTTTCGGCTCGGTCGAAAGTTGATCTGGAGTAGTCTCCGTCATGTTCGCTATCCCGCCGTCACATGTGGACTTCAATTATACTGAGTTTACGCGCTTGGCACCCGTCTGGATCATATTTACCCCGGTTTACCGGGCTATTTTTACCAACTACACGGCTATCAACCAACAGGCGGCTAAGCGTCTACGTTGGACGCGTAATCCTATCGATTTCACGATCCACATCAGGTGTCGGGCGCCACTCTGCCGCTTTGACGTTGGACTCAATGTGCTCAGCCTTAGAGGCTCCGGCAATGACGCTCGCGATATAAGGCTTATTCAGCAGCCAGCCAAAAGCAAAATTGAGTAACGAAACACCATTCGCTTCAGCTATTTCGGTAAGCTGATCGATCTTGTTAAAACGCTCCTCGTTAATGAAGCGTTCCGCAAACTCAGGTGAAAGTGCCGCAAACGTGGCCATGCGTGTCCCTTCCGGAAACGCCTCGTTCCGTTTGTATTTGCCCGTGAGCACACCACTTTCCAGCGGGAAGAAGGGCAATACACCCAACCCAAGCTCTTCACATGCGGGT
>WLXB01000127.1 GCA_012103295.1 Alphaproteobacteria bacterium
CGCTAAGTCTGCCGCTACCTGCTGAAAAACAGCGGTGTCATTCGGGCTTGAGCCCAGGGTCATCGTCATCGGCAAACGAAAACCGTTCTTGTATCCAGCGTCCGACATCAACTGCCGAGCTTGTTCAAGGTCGTGCTCCAATGGAGGTAAGCCAGGGGCATAGCCGAACGCTTCAGACACCGCGAGCTGTGTTGCAGGCACTGTCGCTCCAGCAAGGATGTGTTTGGTGATCTGGGAGCGATCGACCGCCAAGTTCAAAGCCCGCCGGACCCGCGCATCAGTCAGCGGAGACTCTCTTTCCAATATGAACTGCAGCGCCAACACTGCGGCCCGGGACGTTGTCTTCGTTCGGCCACCAAACGCTTCGACCGTGGCGCCGTCTTCGGGATTGATGTTCATCGCGATATCAACGCCGCCAGACAGCAAGGCCTGAAGCCGCCCAACCGCACCAGGCACCGGCAGGATGCTAAGGCGGTCAAGGGCGGGGGGACGCCAAGCAAGCGGGTTTGGGACCAACTCGACACTGCGCTGATCCCAACGCTTGGCCATAAACGGCCCTGTGCCGATTGGCGCACGTGAGAAGTCGGAGAATCCCAATTCTGCGAAGTAGGCTGGGGGCAAGATACGAATGCCTGTGAGCTTGCCGGGCAACGCCGCATCGGGCGTGACCGTATGCAAGCGGACGGTAAGCGGGTCAACCACTTCGGCGCGCCTGACCGTCTTGGCATCGCGATAAACCGCTTGCGTTTGCCCAACGGGAGAACTCAGGACATCAAACGTGGACGCAACGGCCTGTGCATCGCAGATCTCTCCATTGGAAAATTGAACGTCAGGGCGAAGACTGATCAGCCAACTCTGCTCATCTTCTGCTTCCCACGACAGCGCCAGAGACGACACGAGATCACCGCTGGCATCAACTTGAATAAGGGTATCAAAGACGGCAGGCCAAACGGACAGAGCCGGAAAACCGAGTGAGCTGAGAGGGTTGCCGAGCCCCGGGGGCAGAGCAGAAATTCCGATCTTCACGGATCCACCACGCGCCCGAACAGACCGAGAAGCCAACGACGCAACAGGCACAGCGGCGATCGCCAGAGAGGCCTGACGTCGAGACATGGAGAGTTTTTTTGCCATCGGCGTTACACGAAATCCCCGGCGACAGATTCACCGGGTCGCCACTCCTGATCCGACAATCCTGAAATCGGTGCACTAAAAGCATCGCGATGCCACACCGCGTCATCGCCAACCCATCGGGTAATAATACTAACCCGCTCATTCTTTTCGTTTCGGTTGGCCGGCGTGCAATGCACCACCTTGGCATGCATGACCAATGCATCACCGGGCTTCATCGGCCACCACTGCGTTTCAACCGAACCATCGTCTGCCAGAGAATCCCAATCCGGTATCGCCGCATAACCTTCTGGCAGGTCGACGTCAGATGCTGTGGACGGTGGATAAAGGTGATCGGACCTATGACTGCCTCGCGCATAAACCAATGGACTGGAATCCCAATCGACATCAGACAAAGCGATCCACAACGTTGGCATTTCAGTCGCTCGCATTGGAAACGCGGGCAGATCATGATGCCAAGCGGATTCCCCGGCTGGGGCTGCCGGCGCATAAGCAAGCGTAAGGTCGTTCCAATACCGCACCGAATTGACGCCCGCGACCTTAGACAGAAATTCTGCGACCAACGAATTCGTTACCAATTCTCTGACACTGCCCTGGGTATGCGCCAGTCCGCGCACAATGCTGCGACCGGGAAGATGCTTCACACTTGTTCGCGGGTCTGTGCTTTCCGTTAAGTCTGCTGTGCGCCGATACGTATCAACCGCTTCGATAAGGTTGCTTAACAGCTTTCCGCCCAGCAATCCTGGGACGGGGACAACGCCGTCCTTCACATACGTGCCGTGAAGGTCAGATACATTCTCTGGCAACCTAATATCAGCCTCAACGCTCACGAAACTCTCCAGTCGATGCAAATTTAGTCATAGTGCTTGCCGAAGCCGAGCAGGACGACGGTGTCCTCCAGATTCTCGGCAACGTGGCTTTCGCCTGGTTCAGTAAAAACAAAATCACCTGGTCCAAGAATTTCACCGGACAAATTAATACTCCCGGAAACCACGAACATGATTTCCCAACTGTCGTGAGCGTGTTCGGCATAGTCCGCACCTTTTTTTATTCTGAACAGATCGAACGACACATTCTCTCCGTTGCGCCAAAGGTCCGCCCGTTCAATGCCTTTCACACCATACTCTTCGGAATACGGCTTATAGGTCTGCTCTGACGTGCGCACGATCTTCATTCGAGAACCTCCTAGACCAGCCGTTTACCACCGTCACAGGGCAGAACGAGCCCTGTCAAAAAGCCGTTCTGAACACAGGCCATCACGGCGTTGGCGACATCCTCGGGCTGACCAATGCGACCAGCCGGCGTATCTGAGGCTGACTGTGCATACATGCCTTCCCGAATGTCGTCGGGGATACGGCTCCACGCTTCGGTATCTGTCAGCCCCGGTGAGACAGCATTAATGCGACGCGGCGCCAATTCCACCGCCAACGTTTTGATCATGCCTTCCAGCGCACCATTGACGGCCCCCAATGATGCAGTGGCAGGTGTGGCCGCGATCGCTGAGGCGCCGGTGACTAAGGTAATCGTTCCCTTTTCAGAGAGCTGCTTCGCGCCGTGATGCATGGCGATGAAGTAGGGCCAAAACTTGCCATCGAAAGTTTCTCGCACACCTTGTACCGGTACTTCGGTGAATGGACCAAGCGCCGCACCACCGGCGAGCGAGATAACAAGATGGTCTAAATTTTGGATGCTTTCGAAAAACGCAGCGGTTGCGGACTCATCGGTGCAATCGACAGACGCTGTAGAAATCTGAGATCCTAAAGTTTCACAGGCCTTTGCTAGACGATCTGCCGAGCGCCCGACGATGGTGACCGTCGCACCCTGTGCAACTAATGCTCGCGCTGTGGCGAGACCGATTCCGCTTGAGCCACCCACCACAACGGCAGATTGACCTGAAAGCGCGCTATCTGATGCCATTCGGGCCCCTCCAGATGATTATTAGTCTTCATTTATTTACCAAGAGCAGGTTAGCCCATAACCCGGGAGGCGCAACACGCACGATTGCGTTGTTGCTGGGAACCCCGCAAAATCATCCTGAAAGCGATGAGATTTAGGATTGGTTTACTCATGAAAAACGTTGCGCGGCTAACGATTATGGCGTTGTTTCTAGCCGCTCCTTACAGCGTAGCCGCAGAGAAAGTCCTGCGTTTCGGCTTGGTGAGCTTGCCCCAGGACCTGGGCAATCCCTTTGGGTCCTACACCATCCCTACTGTCGTGCCGGGCCTTGCCGTCTTTGATTCATTGACTGTGGTCGATATGGATGGCGTGCTCCAACCTTGGATTGCTGAGCAATGGGAGGCCGTCGACCCCCTGACTTGGCATTTCACACTCAAGCCAAATGTCAATTTCTCGAACGGTGAGCCTTTTGATGCCGCCGCTGCGGCTGCGGCTTTGAATTACTTTGCCAGTGGCGATGGTCTGATCGAGGTTGTGGCCCAGTCGGTCATTGATGTTGCAAATGCGCGTGCAATCGAGCCACTGCTTTTGGAGGTTAAAACCAAAGCGCCGAACATTTTGTTGCCACGGCGGTTATCGGGCATTCGTATCCCCGCACCTGGACCTTGGGCGGAACTGGGACGGCGCGGATTCTCGCAAGCGCCTGTCGGCTCCGGCCCGTTTATCGCCACGAGATGGGACAGCACCCAGGTCGACCTTGTCGCCAACCCAAATTCATGGCGCCCGCCATTAGTTGATCGCATAGAGATAAAAGCGGTGCCGGAAATTACGACACGCTTACAGGGGCTGATAACAGAAGCGCTCGACGTCGCCTTCGACATTGGACCGGACGATGGTCCGATTGTGGAGTCAGCCGGGGGACGATTGAATGTCCGCCCGACTGGGCGCGTCCAGTTACTTACCTTTATGTCGATCGGTGACTCACCCGTTGCCGATGTGCGCGTACGGCAAGCCCTGAACTATGCAGTCAACAAACAGCAAATCATCGATGTCCTTCTGGCCAGCGCAACGAAGCCAACAGGGCAAGCAGCCGTAAAGGCGTCCTTCGGTTATAACCCTGATGTCGAAGCCTATCCCTACGACCCGGATAAAGCGCGCGCCCTTCTTGCTGAGGCGGGCTACCCGGATGGCTTTGACCTGCCTGCGGACATGACGCCGGGCGCCATGGCCGGAGACGGCGCGTGGTATCTGCAGATCGCAAACAATCTCGCCGACATTGGCGTCCGGGTGACCTATCAGGCGTCGCCTTTCACCATTCACATTCGCAAAATTCGCCAGGGCGGCTGGAACGGCTTGGCCTTTGGGATGGATTTTAACAACCTGCCGTCTTTAGATGTGTTGTGGCCACTGCGCATTCATTCCTGTCTGTGGAAAGCCCCATGGCACTGTCGGCCGGAATGGGTACCTTTAATCGAAGATGCTGAGCAAGAATTCGATTTGGAAGAGCGACGCCGCAAAACTCAGGACTTGGTCCAACTTTATCGCGATGAACCAACGAGCCTTTACCTATGGGAGATGCCCGGAATTGATGGGGTGGCCGGTCGGGTGATTAATTATCACCCGCGCCATGCCTTTATCAATTTCCATGAGATCGACGTGGAGGAATGACCAAATGTTAGAGACAATCTTACTCGTCGCCCACATCACGGTCTTGGGTTATTGGCTGGGATCAGAGTTCGTCATCAACAGCGGCTATCGATATGTCTGCCGTACATCCAGTTTACCGTTCGAGGAACGCAACAAACTGATGGACCATGTGCTTAATGTTGATCAGCATGTTCGTTATGCGCTGATACTGCAGATCGGCCTTGGCACTGCCCTCGCAGCTCTATACGGGTATTTCCCTGGTGGCAGCACGACAGCCATGGCAGCCGGTATCGGAACTGTGGTTTGGCTGGGCTTTGTTGAATACATCCATCACGCACGAAAAGAGCCGGTGGGCGCGACGTTGGGCATGATAGATCGCAGCAGTCGCTATGGGCTGATGATCGGACTTGTCATCGCCGGCACCACTTCACTCATGGCCGATAGTGACATACCCAACTGGCTGGCATGGAAGCTCATCTTGTTCGCATGCGTCATGGCCAGCGGCGTCGGTATTCGCATTTCCATCATCGATTTCTACGGCACATGGGCCAAGATTAAAGAACACGGATCAACCCCTGAGTATGAGCAGAGTATCTGGCATATCTATAAGTACGGCACTGGCATACTCATCGGCCTCTGGGTGTTTATTGCCGCGATCGTCGTTCTCAGTGTCTGGAAGCCTTAGGCGCTTCCGATTTATAATTGTTTCGCCAAGCCGGTGCACCAAATAAAGCTAAGAACGTGTTGCGTATACCACCCGCCGACAGCACATCCTTGCCCAGCCGGTAAAACCCGTGAAACCAGACCACGAGCGGATTAATCGAATTGATCGGGGTCACAAGACCATAGGTAACCTTGGCTACCTCTTCCGCATAGGTTCCGAACAAACGATCCCAAATAATAAAAATACCGCCGTAGTTTTTATCAAGGTACTCGGGGTTTGAGCCATGGTGAACACGGTGATGGGACGGTGTATTCATGACAGCTTCGATGGGTCTTGGTAATTTGCCCACAGCCTCTGTATGCAAAAAGGTTTGGTACTCCTGAACAACAATCTCTGCAAACAACACGACGACCGGGTCGAAGCCAAGCAGGAGCAGGGGAATGTGAAATGGAATGGGCCAAAGACCGTCCAAGGGTCCAAAGCGATAGGCGACTGAAATATTAAAATTGGGCGACGAATGGTGAACTGTATGGGTGGCCCAAGCAACGTTTACACGGTGGCTAAATCGGTGTTCCCAATAGTAAGTAAGGTCAGCGAGAACAATACATACAGCGACGCTGGCCCAGTTCGTGCTGATCTCAAAGAAAGAAAATTGAGCAACAGAATAGTAGACACCGATATAAAGCGTCGCCAGCAAGGCTGCTGAGAGGACGATGTAAAACGTTAACGTAATGTAGTTGGTGATTGAATCACCGGCCAGGCCCCAACTCAACTTGCCAGAGATGGCATACCGAATCATCTCTAGAGCGAGAACACCCAGGGCAATTACGAAAACCCATTCACTAAGAAACGTTTCCCAGCCCTCAAATTGCAGGTCCGTCAGCGGCTGTAGAAGAAAGTCCATAAGGGCGCCCTTTTCTCTTAAGGTGATTATTTATTGTCAATAATGATAATATTAGATATACAGGGTCTTGTTTATTGTCAAGTGTGATAAAAAAGGATGAGACATGGCGCGCCCGAGCAAGAAGGACCAGCGACGTGCTGAAATTCTGGCTGCTTTTGAAACATGCGTCGCGCGCTATGGGGTCGAGGGTGCGACGCTTGAGCGCGTAGCGGAAGAAGCCGGCTTAGCGCGCGCTTTGATTCGCCACAATGTCGGCAATCGAGACGATGTACTGAGCGCGTTCGTTGAAACATTCCTTAATCGCTCGACCCATGAAGTAGACGAGATGATCTCTGAACTGCCGGACACCAAACAGATAGATACTTTGATAGATTGGCTGTTCGATCCTGCATATTCCGACCCAAAGGTTGTGGTGATATATGAAGCGCTTACAACGGCTGCAGCCAACGATGCCGACCTCGCAAAGAAACTCAGGAAATGGGCACGAGAGTTTGTCGCTGCAATCAACGCCCTCCTTGCCAAAAACCATCCTCGCGCAAAGACAAAAGACTTAGACGCCGTAGCTGCTGGATTAACCGGCATTTACTTCAACGTTGAATCTATGACTCTGCTGGGCCGAATGTCCGATTTGCGCGAGGCTTCGAAAGCTGCGGCGATTCGGCTGGTCCAAACCCTTAAAACCTAAATCACATCCGGGTCGGCGACATGGCAAATTTGGATACCGTGGTTAGTGCCGTCGTAAAGGCGCGAGAGAGCCGCGGGCATCTGCTCGAAACTCTCCGCTATATCTTCGACCGGTTTGAGATCTCCGCTACGAATCCAGTCAGCGAGCTGATCCTCCGCCTCGACAAAGCGATCAAGGTAGTTGTAGACGAAATAGCCGGTCATCGACGCGTTTGCGTGTCTTAAGTTTGTGTAGTTGGTTAGGCCATAGGGCTCATCGAGCATATACTCAGAGATCGAGCCGCACTGCACGATCCGTGCACCCAGAGCCAGGTGATTGAGGCAGGTGTTGAGGATATCGCCACCGACATTGTCGAAATAAACATCGATCCCATTTGGACAAAGCTCGGTAAGTTTTCGATCAATATCATCGGCGCGGTGATCAATAGTTTCATCACAACCGAGATCTTGAACAAACTTTGCCTTCGCTGACCCACCGGTGATGCCGATGATGCGGCAGCCCCGCATCCGGGCCATCTGAATCACCAATGACCCCACGCCGCCGCCAGCGCCCGAGATCACCATGGTATCGCCCAGCTTGGCGCTTGCGCACTCCATAAAACCAAAGTAGGCGGTGTAGCCGATCATACTGAGCACGCTAATCCCGTAGGACAGAGGTAAATCCATGTGGCGCAGTTTCAAGAATCGTTCCTGAGGTGTGACGGACGTAACCTTGTAGGTCTGCCACCCTGTCTGCCCCTGAACAAAGTCACCGGGCTCATAGTTCGGGTGGCGGGACTGCAACACCTGCGCCACCGCACGGCCATGAACGACGTCACCGATATCTTGGGCAGGATCATCCGTTGGCTTGATGCCGAGCATATACATGCGCATCACAGGCACGAGGCCAAGGTACAGGACCTTGAGAAGAATCTGGCCATCTTCAAGGTCAGGCACAGGCTCTTCGGCAATTACACAATCGCCGTCTTTGACGTTACCGACCGGCCGACGAGCGATGCACCACTGACGACTGATCACGACTTACGAAACTTCAAAAGCATACGATCACTTTCACCGATTGCTTTGTAGGGCGTTCTGTCCTCTACACCCCAATAGTTGGGAGGAAGTGACAGCGCACCCTTGGGATGGTTCTTGGTATCTTTAGCGTTGGCGTTGATCTCCGATGACCCCTCAAAGATAAAACCTTGGCTAGTTATTTCTTCAATAACGTAGTCCTGCCGGACGTAGAGAGATTTAGCGCTAGGATCTTGCGGCTTGTCTGGGTCACCTCTGTGCTCCTCCAACGCCAGCACACCATCGCGCTTTAGAGCCCTAAGAAAGCTCTGCAATACGGGCACGACGTAGTCTCCCCACATCCAATTGTGAAAATTGCGTAGCGTGATCACCATGTCGGCGGATTCTGGTGCAGCGTATTCAAACAGCCCTCGGCCAAAATCAGCGACCTCGACCTGGTCGTAGAGGCTCGGATCGGCGGCGAGTTTCCGTTCGAATTCCGCGCGCTGGCGGCGGCAAAGATCATCTTTGTGGTCAGCTGCAAAATGCGGCGCAACGAGCGTGCCGGAGTCGCGAACGAACGGGGCGAGAATCTCTGTCGTCCAACCTGTCGTTGGCCAGATATCAACAATCGTCATTTCTGGTGAAATACCGAAGAACGCATACATATCAAGGGTGTTGCGTGCCGCATCTCGAGCCTTATGGGCGACCGACCGATGTTCGCCCGCGACAATATCTTGAAGTTTTTGTGCGTGCGGAAACTTAGCGGATGCCACTCCGCCCTACCTCAGTGTCACCAGTGGCTCGCGGAAGTCGTAGCCCTCACGATGACAGTGACCTAGCGCCCAGCCAAGATTAAAGCCGACTCGACGCGCATCGACATCCGTCAAAGCATAGCCGACCATGGCCGACTGCCCTTGCTTCTGCAGCGAGAACAACAGGAAATCTGGCCGCTCGCTATAAAACGGATATTCCTTGTCGCGCATACGAATGCCATAGACGTCGCCGTTCTCATCGGGGTCAAACCACACCAAGCCTCCCTGACTATGCATGCGAATGTTGCTAATGGTTCTCGTGGGACGACGGTCGTCATCACGGAACGTGACTTCACACTCAAAGATTTTCGACCGGCGCATGCGGAATGGTTGATCCGCCGGGTGGCCAACATGAAGGCTATCGTCTGAAATGAGGAATGAGGAATCCACCAGCCACAGTTTGGTCTCAGAAAGAGTCCATCTGTGTACGGAGTAGCGGCGTAGGTCGCCCTCGCCGAAGACACAGGCTTTGGGACCCATGTTGGCGACATACTGATCAGCGTCCCGACGCCACGACACATCACAACCTTCAATGAAGAATATATCGTCCTCGGTGAGACCAGCCACTTTTGATGGGTCGAGATGCGCGTCACGCGTCCTGTCGTTGTCCTTATAAAAACCCTGCCTCATGCGAATTGAGTTGGTTTCGGGCTCGGAAATAAACACCCCGATGCGTTGCCGCATCACATTGTCAGGATCGTCGTCCAAATAGTGTTGGATATGAAAAACGTGCTCACCGATCTGTGGCAGATCAAGACGCTTATGAATGGCATGCATACGTTGATGCAATGGTTCGCCTTCGCCACCGTTTCGGGTGTGGAACCACCGTTGTTCTTCGTTGTCGAACTCTCCTTCAAACCAGTCCGTCAGGATCAGAATATCCCGCGCATTCGGGTCCATAGGAAGCGCTTCTTGAGCCGCCGCAAAACCAGGCGCAAGCCCAATAAGTAATGCAAGAACATATTTCATCGTTACCCCACCATATCCAAGCCATCGAACGTCTCGCGCGCCGGATTCAAAAGCGCTATTCGAGTTTGCGCAGCTTCGACCTGTATAAGTGACCGTCCGTTCGCTTACTATCCCAAGCGAATCTCCGCGCACCGATTGCAACATCGCTACGTCAGTTCGCGCTGCCGAATGCCTCTTTTTTCCTTGATTTTTAGAGCCTTTTTTATAGCAAGCCAATGAATCTTCGTGCTTATTCAGTTGCGCTTCGTGAACGCGTTTCACGAAATAGGCCCGAGAGCCCACCTATTGCAGGACTTGCAGATTCAGACAGTAATCGCAGTATAGTCAGTGATCGTTAGCGAGACCAAAAATTTGACAGAAGCACCGCCAACCAAATCGTTCAGAGCCGTCTTGTCTCGCAGAGATATGGCGCTCATTTTCTATGTCGGAGTCCCTACGACTTTCGGGCTGTCTCTAGGCTGGCAAGGCGGTGGCACGATGGCGGGATACTTTTCTAAGCCAGTCGCGTTGCTCTATTGGGTCGGCGCCGCGAATTTGGTTTGGATGACGTTAGAATTGGGCACACGACTTG
>WLXB01000203.1 GCA_012103295.1 Alphaproteobacteria bacterium
ACCCTCAATGTAACGTTTGAAGGCACCGTAGATTACGAGTTTAAATGATGGTGCAAATCCACTGAGGGCGGCTAGAAATCCTCAAGCAGCCGTCCAAACCCGGGGACTTTATCGTCGATTCCATTTGCGCGTAGAGCATGCCAGTATGTGGCGGCGTTGATCGCGATCACAGGCTTTCTCAACCAGGTTTCAGCAAACCCGGCCAATCGCATCATACTCATATTGGCGCCAACCTGAACGATGGCGTCAACGTCAGGACCGTCGAGTTCCCGCAATACATCGACCAGCCGGTCCTCCGACACCTCAGAAATGGCGATAGCGGTGGGACACTGCAAATTTATATTGCGCACAGTTTCAAAGCCGTGATCCGCGAAGAATTGTTTCACCTCCGCATTCGCTGACGGATAGTACGGTGATACAAATGAAATGCGTTTGATACCGCCGTAGGCCTTCAACGCCGCAACACAGGAATGAGACCCGATAGAAGCCTTGATTTTAGCCTCGGACTCAATGCGTGCCAAAAATTCATCAGCGCCTCTGGCACCGTCGTAAAAGGTGACAGCAGACATGCCCATGACAAGATAGTCTGGCGCACAGGTCATCACGCTTCTTACAGCGTCGATTGTGTTATCTGCGATTCCACGTGTTAAAGCCATGAATTGCTCATCACTCGCGATAGTGCCGTTCTTAACCAATATGCGGCTGTAGTGATTTGTGACGCCTGGTACGCGGAGGTCGTCAAAATCAGGCTGAACTATGGTGTTGGTCGACGGGCCCATAACGCCAAATTTACGTCGCCATGCTAGAGCATCTGTCATTGCTGTTGATCTTCCTTGTGGGTCAGGTTTGGCCTTGATCTCTTATGATACGAAAGCGACGACTTATTGTGACAAGATACACAGCGTGGTCCGCAATACGACCATTCAAGCTTCTGCCTCCAACATGCGAATCCATAACTCGTTCATTGCCAATGCTCACGCATCGGACAAAGCCGGGGAAACGCTGTCAGAGAGCCGGTTTCGCAGTAATGATCGCGAGTAACAATAGACTGGGAACATAGGGGAGCCCGCCATAATGTTATCTGCACCACAAGAGTTTCAAAGAGGCTGGCGTACGTTATTGGCATGCGCGGTCGGAAATGGTTTCGGCCTCAGTGGGTTTGCTTTTTACACATTCGGCGTTTTTGTCATTCCTCTTGTGGATGCGTTTGGCTGGACCCGTGGTGAAGTTTCGACTGCGGCAAGTTTTCTCCTTCTCGGCACCGTATTCACAGCACCCATTGTAGGCACAATCGTTGATCGATTCGGAGCCAAGAGAGTGGGTTTGATTTCGATGGGTCTGCTCGCAATCGGTTACGCTTCATTGACGCAATTGGGCGGTGGGATCGCGTTCTTCTATGCCATGTGGTTGACGATGTCTCTCGTTGGCGGCGGGACAACACCGGTAGTTTGGACACGAGCGGTCAACCTTTGGTTCGATAAAGGCCGTGGTTTGGCCCTCGGCCTAGCCTTGGCCGGATCGGGGTTGGCCGGAATCGTTGGGCCGGGTGTC
>WLXB01000128.1:0-2500 GCA_012103295.1 Alphaproteobacteria bacterium
AAGACGCTCGAAGCGCGGCGCTTGCATCACAGACAGCGCGCCGCATAATAACATCAACCAGACGAGCCAAACTCTTTACTTGTTTAAGCAACTCTTGGTTCCCAAAACCCTGACGACGGACAGACGAAAATTTTTCCGCCCGGTTCTGCATCCAACCGATCGTAAGTTGAACCACGTTTACGACCACCAACGAGGTTTCCCAAAATACGCCGACGGGGTCTTTTGTCCAAACAATATCATACGTAATGCCGACAAGTGCCGAGAGGATCACCAAGACACGCAACACCCACATCACGCGCATAACCATCGATACGAATAGGAGGAAATACGACATATGCCCGACCATCCCTCCAAACGACAAAGCAGATTGAAGGGTAAGTTCCATATAGTTCAGGCCTCGTTGGCGATGGTCGTGAAAGGCAATCAATTGCACTAGCTGTTGGATTGTAAGCATAGGCTTGGTGCCACAGCAAGCTATCGACGGGAGCTGTTGGTCACAAGCAAGCGACCATATGTGTCCCGAATTTCGAGTGTTTGGCTTGAAATACTTGCTTAGTTTCCTGGCCGGTTAAAGAAGACGGAGAAACGCAGATTATTGCTCGAAGGCGGAATGGAAGGCTGAGCTAGAGTTTTAAGGGTCACGAGAACTATGAATGGGCGATGTCGCGCCCTTGTCACACACTAAGCGATCGGCAACTTTGTCCGCATAGCCGACACACCCCCAAACACAAAAAAGCCGCCCCGGAGGGCGGCGTTTTTGTTCGTGCATCGTCGAGAGATACCCGTCGGAGCAATTGCTTCGACGATGATATGTTCCTTACTAGGTTTGGCGGTGACCTACTCTCCCACGTCTTAAGACGCAGTACCATCGGCGCGACGGCACTTAACTGCCGAGTTCGGGATGGGATCGGGTGTTTTGCTCGCGCTATGACCACCAAACCAAGAAAGACGCTTTTCTAACATCAGTCGTCGCCCTGGCCGATGGCCAAGACAACGTAATCCAAGTCGCATACGGTGTGTGTATGCTTTTGATATGTCTCGTAAAAGACTAGCTTCTACTGGATCAAATCAAGCCTATCGAGCAATTAGTACCGGTCAACTGAATGCATTGCTGCACTTACATCTCCGGCCTATCGACGTAGTGGTCTACTACGGCTCTCAGGGATACCTTGTTTTGAGGGGGGCTTCCCGCTTAGATGCTTTCAGCGGTTATCCTGTCCGATCATAGCTACCCAGCACTGCCATTGGCATGACAACTGGTCCACCAGTGGATCGTTCACCCCGGTCCTCTCGTACTAGGGGCAACTCCTCTCAAGTATCCTACACCCACGGCAGATAGGGACCGAACTGTCTCACGACGTTCTAAACCCAGCTCACGTACCTCTTTAAACGGCGAACAGCCGTACCCTTGGGACCTGCTCCAGCCCCAGGATGAGATGAGCCGACATCGAGGTGCCAAACACTGCCGTCGATATGGACTCTTGGGCAGTATCAGCCTGTTATCCCCGGCGTACCTTTTATCCGTTGAGCGATGGCCCTTCCACTCGGGACCACCGGATCACTATGGCCGTCTTTCGACTCTGCTCGACTTGTCAGTCTCGCAGTCAGGCTGGCTTCTGCCATTGCACTCAACGAGCGATTTCCGACCGCTCTGAGCCAACCTTCGCACGCCTCCGTTACTCTTTGGGAGGCGACCGCCCCAGTCAAACTACCCGCCACACAGGGTCCCGGAACCGGATAACGGTCCGCGGTTAGACATCAAGCAAAGCAAGGGTGGTATCTCAAGGATGGCTCCACAGAAACTAGCGTTACTGCTTCAAAGCCCACCACCTATCCTGCACATGCTTGGCCTGATGCCAATGTGAAGCTGTAGTAAAGGTGCACGGGGTCTTTCCGTCTAACCGCGGGAAGCCTGCATCTTGACAGGCAATTCAATTTCGCTGAGTCGATGTTGGAGACAGCGGGGAAGTCGTTACGCCATTCGTGCAGGTCGGAACTTACCCGACAAGGAATTTCGCTACCTTAGGACCGTTATAGTTACGGCCGCCGTTTACCGGGGCTTCAATTCAAGGCTTGCACCTCTCCTTTTAACCTTCCGGCACCGGGCAGGCGTCAGACCCTATACGTCGTCTTGCGACTTCGCAGAGCCCTGTGTTTTTAGTAAACAGTCGCCACCCCCTGGTTTGTGCCCCCGGATTCCACTTGCGTAAAACCCGGGCCTCCTTCTCGCGAACTTACGGAGGTATTTTGCCGAGTTCCTTCAACATCGTTCTCTCAAGCGCCTTGGTATTCTCTACCAGTCCACCTGTGTCGGTTTAGGGTACGATCTTATAGTGGGGCTATTTCCAGGAACCTCTTAGCAGCCCATTCAATCCAATAAGGATGAACTACCTTCGAGATCCGTCACCACCACATGGCCCAGGAATATTAACCTGGTTCCCATCGACTACGCCTTTCGGCCTCGCCTTAGGGGTCGGCTTACCCTGCTCAGATTAGCTTT
>WLXB01000128.1:7500-10214 GCA_012103295.1 Alphaproteobacteria bacterium
CCCAATGTTGCCGAGGCTACGGATATGATCGCCATGATCCCAAGCGGCGAAATGACTTGTGAGCCACTGGTTGCGACAATCGAGCCGGTCATCAGGCCCAGCGCCCAGAAACCGTGGCATCTATTCATGATCAAACGGTCGGACGATTTTTCGACCCGGCCAGCATAAACGTTCAGTGCAATCTCCATGAATGCGATGGCAATGCCAAAGGCGGCCAGCGCGAAGAACAGCATGGTCATGCTTCCAACCGTGATCGGCAGAAGTGACGTCAGGAACTGCAAGGGAAATGCCACCAGGAACAGTTTGCGCACACCGAAGGTTCCAACTGCTTTGCTGGCGAATTGTAGTGTGATCAGCAAAGCAACGGGCGCACCCAAAAGGGCAATAGCCAGTTCAGACTTGGACAATCCGATCGTCTCTTTGACGTATGGGATCAATGCCAGCCACGAACCGATAGCCATCGGTTGCAGAAAGAAAAGCGCCATGATCAAAATGGCGCCGCGGTTCAATTCTTTGGTTTCCATTCGGCGGACCGTAACAGGCCCGCCGATAAGGAAAAGCGGAAAAGTTTACGCGGTGGCGCGTTTTCGAGGCAGCCGAACGCGGGTTGCCAGCAAAGCAAGGATCACGCCCAGATAGATCAGCGGTTCGATCTGAAAGCCTTTGGCAAGCATAACGAAATGCACCGCGCCCAAAATTGCGGTCGCGTAAGTCAACTGATGCAGACGTTTCCACCCTTTGGGGCCGAGCTTGCGGATGGACAGGTTGTTCGATGTGATTGCAAGCGGGATCATCAGGACAAACCCGAGCATACCGATGGTAATGTAGGGGCGTTTGATAATGTCAGCCCAGATCTGGCTGAGGATCTGCACGTCCAGCACCAGCCAGACTAAAAGGTGCAGGAAAACATAGAGGAATGTCACCAGCCCGATTGCGCGGCGAAACTTTACCAGGTTGATCCCGGTGTAGTTCCGAAGCGGTGTGACAGCCAACGTCACGATCAAGAGTTGCAGGGCCAGTTCGCCCATCTTGTGTTCGAGCGCTTTAATAGGCTCGGCCCCAAGGCCACCGGTGACGCCGAGATAGAAGAACCAGACCGGCGGAAAAGTCGCTATTATATAGAGCGGCCATGCGGGCACTTTCGACAGGCGAATGTTTATGTTCTGGGCAAACGTCATGCGCAGCAGCCCTTTCCTTCTTGAATTGGCGGGCACGGGACCGTGCCGTAGGAACACCAGACACAACAATCGCCGGCATTGGGTTTTAGAACTTCGCCGCAATGCGGACAGTCAAAGAAATACTGGCAGGCATCCGTTGGCATTGCTGCCGTGGTCTTGCCGCCGCATTTGGGGCATTCCAATGTGGAGCTGAGTTCAATTTTCACTGTTTGACCTCCGCCAAAGATAAAATGCGAGCCCGATCATCACCAAAGTAAAAGGTATCAGCACGATATCACGGTAAAGGATGGCGGTCAGGCTGGTTGCCCCAGCTGCCCCCAAAGCCAAGGGCAGCAGCGGCGTGACACAACACAATGCGCCGAGTGCCCCAAAGGCACCCGTGATATAGGCCAATGGTCGTGACATCAGAAGTTCTTCGTCAGGTCCATGCCCTTGTATAGGGACGCGACTTCTTTTTCGTAGCCGTTGAACATCGCTGTCGGCACGCGCTTGGCGAAAAGGCCGCCGCCGATTTTGCGTTCGGTTGCCTGGCTCCAACGTGGGTGATCCACATTTGGGTTCACGTTACTGAAGAAGCCATACTCACGCGGGTTTGCCAGTTCCCAGCTGATGGGGGGCTGTTTGTCGGTGAGGGTGATCCGCACAATCGATTTGATCGATTTGAAGCCGTATTTCCAGGGAACCACCAAACGGATGGGCGCGCCGTTCTGATTTGGCAGCGGTTCGTCGTAGATGCCGGTGGACATGAGGGTCAGCGGGTGCATCGCTTCGTTCAGGGTCAGACCTTCGCGATAGGGCCAGTCCAGCACGTTGCGCTTTTGGCCGATCATTTCGCTTGGGCGCACCAGGGTTTCAAAGGCGACATATTTCGCACCTGACTGGACGCCGACGCGTTTCAACAAGTCGCCAAGTTCGAAGCCAACCCAAGGCACGACCATCGACCAAGCCTCGACACAGCGAAAGCGGTAAATGCGCTGTTCAAGGGCCTGGCCTTTCAGGATGTCGTCGAAGCCGTAGTCACCTGGCTTGTCGACCATGCCGTCGATCTTGACGGTCCAGGGGTCGGTTGTCAGGCGGTGGGCATTCTCGGCGGGGTCGCCTTTGCCGGTGCCGAATTCGTAGTAGTTATTGTACGAGGTGATCTCTTCCCAAGTGTTGGGTTCAAGTGCTTCCTGCGCCGCTGCCGGTCTGGCCAGCCCCGCCAATCCTACACCCGCCAGGCCGGCCATCACCTGCCGCCGATTCAAAAACGCCACCCGTGGCGTGACGTCGGCATGTGTCAGTGTATTGGTCCAGCGATGCGCCATTTAAGTCTCCTTGGTAAGCTAGCCTGAGATTCCAGATAATCCGCTGATACCACACCGCCAAGGCAACATACGTCACGATTGGGAGAAGAGACTGTAACGATTCACACCAAGTCCATACCAAACCACTTCAGACATCCCCGAGGGCGAATAGGGGCAAAAGCGTGAGCACCTGTCACGCCAGTTTGAACTCGCAACGCCCAATTCGGGCGGGATGCCCGGACCGTGAATC
>WLXB01000129.1 GCA_012103295.1 Alphaproteobacteria bacterium
GTCTTCTTCCAGCCTTACTTTTTGTTTGCTATTTTTGGGAGACGCTAAGCACGACTCAATCTCACTTCTAGGGATATTAGCCATTCTTGTTTCCTGTCCTTATATAGTTCTTTTTCTGTGTATCTGTCATATTATTTATATCAGTCTGACTTGATGTTCTATACCAAGGCTTGTTATCGCTCTTTTCAACTCTTTTCATTCCATCAGGAAGAGTGCTATCACTGCCTTTATAGGCATTGTGTTTTGCGTCGCCGCTCTCTTTCGATTCCGCCTTGTGACGAGATACGGTACTCGACCACGGTTGGAATTGACCTCGCTCAATATCCGCTTCCGTGCCACCGTCGAACATCTTTTCTGACGAAAAACCGGCTGTTTTCATGACGTCAAAGACGTCCATAACGTGAAGCTTGGACCAAAAGGGTTCGGTGTTGTACCAGGCATCCCAATCGCGCGTGAACTGATCGAAGAGCGATGTTTCTGGCGTGAAGTTCGGCTGTTCAACATTCAAGAACAAGCCGCCTGGGGCCATCAGGGCATGGACTTTTTCCATCATGCCATGGATCGCGGATGTTGATGTCTCATGCCAGAACATCGTCGTTTGCACCCAATCGAAGCTGTTCGGGTCAAGATCCAAAGAGTCTCCATCAGCCTGAATAAACCGAACATTGTCATACCCAAGAGCTTGTGCCCGTGCGTGACCCCAACGAACCATCGGCGCGCCTGCATCGACGGCCACGACTTCTGCGTCAGGAAATGCCTCGGCCAAAGGTAATGTGTTGGAGCCGATTCCGGCACCGAGGTCGAGAATGCGTTTTGGAGAAAAGTCGGGAAAGCGTTGCCGAACAAAGTTGACGATCGATCGTCCACCACCATCCCCTTTAGACGACATTGATCCCGCGGTCGTAATAAAAAGGCCCGTTTCATAATTAGCCCCAGCCAACACATCGTCTGGCACGATTTCAGTGTAGTAGCTGCCTGGCATGCAGTGATTGTCGACCGCAGCCAAGTAAGGGGGCACTTCGGCAGACGAGTCTATGTTTAGTGTCTCTTTACCGTCGTTATGTTGCTTGGCGCTCTCAATTAAGTCGTCCAATTGACGCAAGACAACATGGCGACCCGCCTGTTGTCGCTGTTCCATGGTGTTGCGCCGCAGGGCAGCCCAGCACTGATAGAACGGGTCTTTTTTCATTGCGTCGCGGACTTGTTGCCGCGTTTCAAGCGGGTGGCCTGTCTCTCGCTTGTATTTTGGGCTGACTCGGTTCTCAAACGCGGTCCGATTCCCGGGAGATACCCGTTGGCCAATGTGGACGTTTAGATTTGTCAGAAAGTTGAAGCGGGCGATTTCGTCGTGATCGACGTTAGGCGATAGCGGGTGCCGTCCGTTGCGGTCGTAGGTCGGGGGGAGAGTGTTGGCCACGATGTTGGCGCTCCGAAATCGAAAGGGGCGTGTCGAATGTCGATTATCTAGCTCTGAAGTGCTCCGATGCAAGGGGGCCTAGTCTTAGAAAGCGCGTAAAGGGGTTGCCCGGGGGCCTGTCGATGGGGTACGAGCCCCTCAACAGTTTCTCTCGGACCGGAGTTTACCCCAATGGCGACCCTTCATGTGACCAACCGCGCTGGCGACAAGCACCAGATTGAGGCCAAGGCAGGCGCGACCTTGATGGAAATTTTGCGTGATAACGATATGGATGTGGAGGCCATTTGCGGCGGGTGCTGTTCTTGCGCCACCTGTCACATTTTCATCGATGACTCCTGGGCTGACAAAATTCCGGCCCGGTCGGAAGACGAGCAAGAGCTTGTTGAAGAGACTGAAACCTATAAGGCCAATAATTCGCGTTTGAGCTGTCAGGTCACAATGACCGATGAGTTGGACGGCATCAGTCTTACGGTCGCTCCAGAGGAATAAGCCGACGTGTGTCGTCGGCTGACTTCAATCGCTGTGCGACCACTTGAAGCCGCCAAGGTCGCGCGGTTCCCGAACCAGATGAATTCGATGCTGGTAGAAATCTGCTAAGTACACCGCGTCGTGGCGCTCGACAGGTTGGTAGTTCGTGTCGAAGACGATGAGACGAATGCGCACCAGCGGCGTACCCACAGCGCAGCCAAGTACGTTAGCATCTTGCATGTCTGCTAGAGTCGCGCCGATTAATTGATCCGCGCTGAGAATATCAACGCCCTTTTGCTCGAGAATGCTGACCAAAGAGAGCGCATTAACTTCCTCGGCTGCGACGTCAACACCCAACGCGCTTGGAAAGTATGTCTTTGATCGGCCTATAACCTTGCCTTGAAGAACGCGAACCAGCGAAACGCAGGTCACTTCCACACCATCTTCCAGACGAAGATCAAGCTGGGTCTCAGCGTCAGCAACTTGTCGAGTAATAGACACGTTCCGAGCTTCTGAGCGTTGAGCGAGAGAATCGATACGTTTTAGAACTTGCCCCATGTCGCCGGTCAGAGGTGGCGTCGCATCATTACCGGTTACAAACGTGCCGCGACCTTGCTCACGTTGCACCAATTTGTCGGCGGCGAGCAGGTCCACCGCTTTGCGAATCGTGATGCGGGATACACCAAACGTTTCGCAGAGCTCAGATTCCGTTGGAAGTTGGGTGCCCGACCGGTAATTGCCGTTATGTATCCAGTCGCGCAGGGTCAAATACACTTGGTAATAACGAGGGAGTTTTTGGCTCTCGGTGATCGAGTCCGCAGTTAACGGCTTCATTGAAACCCTGTCCCTCTATTTAAATCCTGCCCCGAGGTTAGGATAGTTTTCGTTGCGATGCAGCCCCTCATATTTCCGTGTCGCTATAAACCCCCGCATATATTTGGTCGAGGATCGATCTAGCGCCATTGCGCTTACCCAGCTTTTGCAACGCGCGCCGTTCCCGTATTGGTCTGGCAAGGTTTGCCCACAATCGTCGATAGGGACGCGTCGTGAACCTATCGCGTATTGGGGTGTCTGTTTCTAGGTGGTGTTCAATGCGCCGGGCGATGCCTGTGTCTGCGGCGATCATTGAATCCGAGGTCTTGGACAAAATGACGTTGATGTGCCCCGTGTGCCGTTGAAGACAAAGGTCGCGAACTTCTAGGCCCGCTTTACTCGCGGCGAGGGTTAGTCCTTCGCAAGAGAAGGTGTGTAAATGGGCGAAGTGAAATCGACGTTGTGGTCCATGGTACCGCGCTTCCACGTTGGGAACTTCAACTATCACGACGCCTTTGTCGGCAAGTCCCTGTGCGAGCTTCCGAAGAACAGATACAGGGTTTGCAAGATGTTCGAGGACGTGATGCAGCGTTATCACATCCCAGCACTCGTCGTGGTCGATTGCTTCAGATACCGTTCCGACTTCAATATCGACAGCGTATTCAGATTGAGCGAATTCGGCGTACCCCCGATTTGGTTCAATCCCGCGGACAGTGTGTCCCGCTCGCGTCATAAGGTACGTAAATTCACCACCACCTGCGCCGACATCAAGAACCTGCGCGCGTGGTTCTAGATATGGCTGCAGTCGAACGTAGCGTTCTAATGCGCGTAGCCCGGCGCGATACACGTGTTTCGGCTTTGGCGTTAAGACGCCCTTGTACGAAGATCGGTACTCGTTGCTGTAAAACCGGTTTAACTCGGCCTCAGTCGGCTGAGGATTGGTGAAAACGTGACCGCAATTGCGACATAAGTCCGTCTTGAGGGGGGCGCCGTTCCGGTCTTTGTTGCCGACATGGATCAGGTCAGATCCAGCGCACAGCGGACAGTCAATAGGCTGCCCGATAAAGGGTGTTGCGGTCACGCGTCGCTCTCATTCTTTGGCCAGCGGTTATGCAGCCACAGCCATTGTCCTGGATTGCGATTAATCCAGCCCTCCATGGTCTGGTTGACGCGTTCGAGGACGGTGTAAACGTCCGCTTCCTGGTCACCAGTGTCTTCGGGTACCCAGGGAGGCTCAATGGTGACGCGGAATCGGCAGCCATCGAGCCGTTCCGTGTGCGCGGGTAGAAGAGCACAGCCATAACGCAGAGCGAGTCTCGCGACCGCGTCGCCAGTCATGGCCGGGCGCCCCATGAAGGATATCGGAAGCCCGGTGTTCATTTTCTGGTCGACGGCCATCTGAACAAATCCCCCGTCCTTGAGAAGGCGCATGATCGTTCTCGCGCCGCCGGCTCCTTTTGGAATGAGTGTTGTTTGTGTTTGTCCCCGGGTGCGGTGTAGCAGACCCTCAACCAGAGGATTATTCGGCGCGCGATAGACCAGCGCTGATGCCTTGGTGTGTGAGCCCACGGTAAGAGCGGTTACTTCCCAACTGCCAATGTGGGCTGTGTACATGATGGTGGGTCGACCATCCTTTCTTGCCGCAGCTAAGTGTTCGAGGCCTTCAATCTCAATACGGTCTGTCTCGGTCGGACGCATCAATCGGGATAACGCCGCGTACTCTGTCATCACGCGGCCAAAGTTGTCCCACACCTCGGCCAGAATCTTCCGGCGTACTTGATCGGGCAGATCAGGCAACGCGCGGGTTAAATTCCGTTGGGCTGTGCGCTGGGCGCGGCTCAGGGGGCCAAGCCATTGTGCCAATTTGCCGCCTATGGCTGAGACCAGATCAATCGGCAGAATGCGGAAAAGCCCGAACAGGCCATAGGCCAAGGCCGCTTCAACGCGGTACTGGATCGGTTTGGCGAGGGCTGGGCGGGCCATGAGCAGGGAACGTCCTATCGTCGCTATCGCATGAAGACAGGCAGTCTATTACGGCAAGGCAACGATAGGGTACAGTCTGGAGGCGTCTATCGAGGCGTTGATCTGGGCAATGGGGATTATGCGCCTTCTTCACACCATAGCCGGCGGCCAGCACGGCGGCGCCGAACGGTTTTTCGTTGATTTGGTCGGGGCGCTGGCCAAGCGTGGTGTCGAACAACATGCTGTATCCCGACCGTATCCTAGCCGGCTGGAGCGGTTGACGGCATTTGATTGCAGTATCACCCCGGCACAGATGGGCGGGCCGGTGGATTTCTGGTCACGGTGGAAAGCAAATCGTGGAGCGGTCGCCTTTGTCCCAGATATAAGCCTTGCTTGGATGAACCGCGGTGCTCGTTTTAGCCCATCTGGTCCTTGGCTCACCGTTGGCCGCTTGGGTGGGTACTACGACCTTAAATATTATCAAAACTGCGATCACCTGGTGTGCAATACGCCTGACTTGGTTAGGCACTGTAAGGATCAAGGTTGGCCAAAAGATCGAATTACTTATATCCCCAATTTCTCACCGGTGGTCGACGTGGACCCGGTTGTTCGGGAAGCCCTGACAACGCCGGACGATGCATCTGTGTTGCTCGTGTTGGCCCGTCTTGAAAAAACCAAAGCTGTCGACGTTGCGATCGCCGCACTCGTCCAGTTGACCAAATCCTATTTGTGGATCGCCGGATCAGGATCGTGTGAAAAGGAACTCCGCACTATGGCGGCGTCTTTGGGTGTTGCTGATCGTGTGCGTTTCTTGGGATGGCGTGATGACAGGGAAGCGTTGCTTAAAGCCGCCGATGTATGCCTGATTCCGTCCCGTCACGAGCCATTCGGCAATGTCGTTGTCAACGCCTGGACCAATCAAACACCCGTAGTCGCTGCCGCAAGTGAGGGGCCAAGTTTTCTAATCAAATCCGAAGAGAACGGTTTGCTGGTGCCTATAGATGACCCACCGGCGCTTGCAGAGGCGGTCGCCCGCCTCTCGGATAGCCAAGAGCTTGCAGACCGTCTCGTGGCGGGCGGCAATGCTACCGCGGCGGAATCGTTCTCCGAAGAGGCCGTCGCTTCGGCCTATATCGGCTTGTTTAAACGGCTGATCCAGGCATAGTTGGCGTTATGTCAGAAGCTGTTGATGAAATGATTGCGGACGTCGCCGACGGGGGCGAAGTGCAGGGTCACCTTGGCCTGATTGCGGCTATGACGCGGGAATTTACCGCGACCCGTGATGCCGATGTCATGGCCAAGACGGGCCTAGAGCGCATCACCAAGTATGTTGGTGCTGAGGCCGCGTCTCTGTTCCTCATCGACGATAATGGCAAAGAACTGGTGTGTTCAGCATGTTCAGGCCCGGTCGACATTACTGGGCTGAGAATCCCCGCCGACGCTGGGATTGTTGGTCGGGTTTACAACGGCCGGTCCGGCCAGATGGTCCGTGATGTCACGAAGGATGCGGATTTTGGGGCTATGGTCGACGAACAGACGGGCTTCACAACGAAGTCCATTTTGTGCGCCCCCTTGTCGCTGGGTGATGATTGCCTGGGCTGTATTGAGATTATCAATAAAAACACGGGCGACGGACTTTTTGAAACAGACGACCTAACGCTTCTGGAAACTCTAGCCGGTGCCGCGACGCTGGCCATCCACAACTTCCGTTTGACGCAACAGGTTGTGACCCAAGAACGTGAACGTCACGAATTGGAACTCGCGGCGCAAATTCAGCGCCAGTTGTTACCGCCGGATGGCGGAGCCGAATTCCGGGTGCATGGCATCAATATGGCCGCGCGAAGCGTTTCCGGAGATTTTTACGACATTCTGCCTCTCGCCGACGGTCGCATTTGGTTCAATGTGGGGGATGTGTCGGGCAAGGGCATGAACGCCGCATTGCTCATGGCCAAGACATCCAGCTTGTTCCGTTGTCTCGCGAAGGCGACGGAGAATCCGGGACGGCTGTTCGATGCGATCAACAGTGAGCTCTGTGAAACAGGGACCCATGGCCTTTTTGTTACCATGGCGGGTGGGCTGTTTGATCCGACGACCGGGAAGATCTTGATGGCGAACGCAGGCCACGAGCCGCCTTTGCTTTTGGATGGGTTTGGCGAGCAGTTTACGTTTTTTGAAGCCGAGGCACCGCCCTTGGGCATTATGCCTGGCATCGCTGGGCCGGATGGTTATCCCACTCATGAAATCGATCTCAACGGCGGGACGTTTTACATTTTCACGGACGGTTTGACTGAAGCGACGACCTTCGGCGGCGGTATGCTGGGTATTGATGGCGCCCGCGCCCTTATTCGAGAGCACGCAGAAGAAAGTCCGGACCGTCAGTTGAACTCGATTACCGGCGCGGTGCGATTGCCTGGCCAATCTCTCCGCGATGACCTGACCATGCTTGTGATCAAGGATATGGGAGTTCATGAAGAACCCGGCTCGACGGTTCCTGTGCCGGACAGCAAAGACTCTGTCTCCGGCCAGATTCTGCGACTCCGTGTTCCTGCCAAAGCTGATCGCCTCAAGGTGATTCGGGCGGGCACTGAGCAAGCGGCTTCTTTCTGTGACGCGGACGAATCTTGGACCACCGATTTGGTTATGGCTGTCGATGAAGCGTGCCAGAACGTGATTCGCCATGCCTATAGCGGGTGGGATGAGCCGGGGGACATTGTCGTCGACTTTATCCGCGATACCGACCGGCTAATTGTCCACCTGATGGACTTTGCCGAGCCTGTCGATCAGGCCAAGATAAAGTCACGCGACCTCGATGAGGTTCGCCCTGGTGGATTAGGGGTCCACCTCATCAAATCAGTCACGGATGAGGCCATTTTTGTCGACCCGCCGGAGGGTGTCGGCAATTTATTTAAATTGACCAAACGTCTATAGATCACGCTACACTCCGGTCCGACGCGAGGGGAACGCATGTCATTAGAAATTACAGAAAAAGACGGGGCGACAATTGTCGCTTTGGCGGGAGACGTCGATTTACAGACATCCCCGGCAGTCCGTCAGGGCCTATTGGAATGCCTTGAGACCCACGACAAGGTCGTGGTCGATATGTCGCAAGTGAACTACATCGATTCATCCGGTGTCGCGAGCTTGGTCGAGGCTTTTCAAGTGTCCCGCAAAAAGGGGTCGTTCTTTGCGCTGGCCCATGTCAGTGCAGCGGCTATGCGGGTACTGAACTTGGCTCGACTAGACAAGGTGTTCTCGATCCACGAGAGCACCGAGGACGCCCTCGCAGCGAACGGGTGAACCGGTGACCGACCGGGTCTTAGATACACTAGAGCGCGTTGGACGTGCCGCTATTGCAGGGGTCGCCGAAGTTGGATTCGGTGCCGTTCTTCTGGTGCAAAGCGTAGTCTGGACTCTACTCGGCTCTAAACGGGCACAGCCCGTACGACTTTCTATGATTTTCGAGCGGTGTATGGAGGTGGGGATTGCCGCCATCCCGATTGTCACCCTGATGTCGATCACCATTGGCATGATGCTAGCGATTCAAGGGATTTACACTCTTGCAACGTTCGGAGCGGAGCAGCAGGTGACCATCGGCGTCGGCATTTCTGTGGTCCGAGAGTTTGGCCCGCTGATCACCGGGATTCTAATCGCCGGGCGGACTGGATCATCATTGGCGGCCCGCATCGGTACGATGCGAATCAATCAAGAAGTCGACGCTCTGGAAGTCATGGGGGTGGACCCCGTCCGTTTCTTGGTGACACCAGCGCTCATTGCGATGCTCATTATGGTCCCGGTCCTTACATTTTGGGCAGACTTGGTCATGCTTGCTGGTGCCGGTTGGTATATTTCGGTGGAACTCGGCATGAGTATGGGGGCCTACGTCGACAACCTGACCGAAATCATCGTGGTAGACGATGTATTGCATGGCCTAGGGAAGAGCGTGCTGTTCGGACTGTTGATTACTTTGGTCGGAGTTATCAATGGCGCACTTGTTGAAGGTGGCGCCGAAGGGGTTGGCCGCATGACGACGCGGTCTGTTGTTCTTGCCATTAGCGCGATCATTGTCACTGACATGATCTTCGCCTTCATAACGACGCGTTGATATGTCTGAAGCCGCAAGCATGGATCATCCCCAGGATGCTGATGACCGCGAGGTTGTGATCGAGGTCCGTGATCTCGTGACACACTACGGTCCTCGCGAGATTTTGCACTCGATCAGCCTTGAAGTTTATGCCGGGGAAACCCTAGTCATTATGGGTGGGTCTGGATCAGGCAAGACAACTTTGCTCAACACCTTGCTTGGATTGGTTCGTCCAACATCCGGTTATGTTCGACTGCTCGGCCAAGACCTGAACGCCATCGATGGCGTTGAACGAACAAGGTTGCGACAAAAAATGGGTGTCGCTTTTCAAGGAGGCGCTCTCTTTACGTCGATGAATGTTCTGCAAAATATCATGCTGCCGTTGCGTGAGCACACCAAACTTGATGACACGACGATGCAAATCATGGCCCGTCTCAAGATGGAAGTGGTCAATCTGTCCGGGTTTGATGATCTCATGCCTGCTGAGCTTTCCGGTGGTATGATTAAACGCGCCGCTTTTGCCCGCGCGATTGTTATGGATCCTCGAGTCTTGTTTTGTGATGAGCCTTCTGCGGGGCTGGATCCGGTGGTGGCGTCCGCCATTGACGACCTGATCATTGATCTTCGAGACGCTATGGGGATGTCTATCGTTGTCGTCACCCACGAACTGGACAGTGCCTTCAAGATCGCAGATCGCATTTGTGTGCTGGATCAGGGTAATATCCTGATGGCGGGTACGGTCGAAGAGGTTAAAGCGAGCGACAACGAACGAATTCAGAATCTCCTCAATCGAAGGACGGAAGAAGAGATTCTAGATCCAGACGAATATCTACGCCGATTAACGGCGGCAAAAGACTAGAGGAACAGGGAAGGGGCGCCGGCGGTCAAACGCCGTCTCAGAATCGTCATGAAAGACAGTCGCATCAACTACGTCGTGGTCGGCGGATTCGTGTCCGTTATGATCGTCATTTTCGTGTTCATTATCAGCATTCTGGCTGGGAGCACGGGTTCTACCGATAAGTATTACACCGTCTATAACAATGTCGGCGGCCTGAAGTTCGGCACACAGGTGCTGTACGAAGGGTATCAAATCGGTCAGGTCGATAGCATCGAACCGATGTTCGACGACGACAAAGTCCAGTTCCGAATTAACATTGAAGTCGACGAAGGCTGGGTCATCCCAAATGATAGCGTCGCCCGTGCAACCGTCTCAGGTCTACTGTCGGCGATGACGATTGATATTGCTGGTGGGGCAAGCACGGAGCCGCTCGAGCCCGGTTCACTTATCCCCGGTGTTGCACCGAGCAACTTCTTCGCTGCTCTTTCCGAAATCGGTGCTGAGTTCGGGGACCTAAGCCAGAATTCTATCAAGCCGCTGATCGAAAATCTAAATTCCTATGTGACCCAAATCGGAGATGCCGCAGTCGACAATGCAGGCCCGATGTTGGCAAATCTGAAAA
>WLXB01000130.1 GCA_012103295.1 Alphaproteobacteria bacterium
GTTCGTTAAAAACCGACGCCGGTTATCCCGCCATCTTGGCTTTAATTTCGTCCGAAACAGCGTTCGGAACTTGCGCATAGTGATCGAATACCATTGAAAACTGTGCTCGGCCCTGGCTCATGGACCGCAGGGTATTCACATACCCAAACATATTGGCCAGTGGCACCATCGCATCGATGACGCGCGCGTTTCCGCGCTGATCCATACCACCGACGTTACCACGACGACTGTTCAAATCACCGATGATGTCACCCATATAATCCTCAGGTGTCACCACTTCGACTTTCATGACTGGCTCAAGCAACTTCGGACCCGCCTGCGGCAGCCCTTCACGCACAGCAGCACGTGCAGCGATCTCAAAAGCCATGACCGAGGAATCAACATCGTGATAGGCACCATCGTATAGCGTCGCCTTGACGGCAGTCATCGGGAAGCCCGCGATTACGCCGGTTTCCAACTGCGTCATGATGCCTTTTTGAACACCCGGGATGTACTCTTTAGGAACATTACCGCCAGTAACGGTGTTGCCAAATTCGTTTGGTGCACCTGCTTCAAGCGGCTCGAATGTGATCTTCACGCGAGCGAATTGACCGCTACCGCCCGATTGCTTCTTGTGGGTGTAGTCGCAGTCAAATTCTTTGGAAATGGTTTCGCGATACGCAACCTGTGGCGCACCCACGTTGGCTTCAACCTTGAATTCACGTTTCATACGATCGACGAGAATTTCCAGGTGAAGCTCGCCCATTCCCTTAATAATCGTCTGACCGCTCTCATCATCCGAGGTGACTCGGAATGAAGGATCTTCAGCCGCCAACCGGGCCAAAGCCATACCCATCTTTTCAACGTCAGTCTTGGTTTTCGGCTCAACCGCAACCTCAATAACTGGGTCGGGGAACTCCATCCGCTCAAGCAAAACAGGGTTGGCGGTATCGCTAAGGGTGTCTCCAGTCGTCGTGTCCTTCATGCCGACTAGCGCAACAATGTCGCCGGCGGTGCACTCTTTAATTTCTTCTCGGTTATTGGAATGCATGAGCAACATACGACCAATGCGCTCTTTTCTATCCTTCACCGTGTTCAGAACAAACGCGCCACTGGCGATCTTGCCAGAGTAAACCCGTGCAAATGTCAGCGAGCCAACGAACGGGTCGTTCATAATCTTGAAGGCGAGAGCCGCAAAGGGTTCATCAGCATCCGACTTACGCACAACCACGTCTTCGGAACCAGGCAAAAGGCCCTCGATCGGAGGCAAGTCGAGAGGAGATGGAAGATAGTCAACGACAGCATCAAGCAGCGGTTGAACACCCTTGTTCTTAAACGCCGAACCACACAGCACTGGAACAAACGTCTGAGCAATCGCGCCCTTACGAATGCATGCTTTCAGTGTTTCTTCATCGGGCTCAGTGCCATCCAGATAAGCTTCCATGGCCACGTCGTCCATCTCAACCGCGGTCTCAAGCAATGTCTCACGCAGCTCATTGGCGCGATCCTGAAGGTCTGCAGGAATATCGACGTAATCAAACTCAGCACCGAGGTCTTCGCCCTTCCACAGGATGGCCTTCATGCGGATGAGGTCAACAACACCTTCGAATTCCGCTTCAACACCAATCGGGAAGTTTAAAATTAGGGGCCGCGCAGCGAGACGGTCGATCATCATTTCGACGCAACGGTCAAAGTCCGCGCCCATGCGATCCATCTTATTCACGAAGCAAATACGAGGAACCTTGTACTTATCAGCCTGACGCCAAACTGTTTCTGATTGGGGCTCAACACCAGCAACAGAGTCAAATACTGCAACCGCGCCATCAAGAACACGAAGGGCCCGTTCAACTTCAATGGTGAAATCCACGTGCCCAGGGGTATCGATGATATTAACGCGATGATCGTTCCAGAAGCAGGTCGTTGCAGCGGATGTAATTGTAATGCCGCGCTCTTGCTCTTGCTCCATCCAGTCCATTGTGGCGTTACCATCGTGGACCTCACCGATCTTATGGGAGCGACCGGTGTAATAGAGCACGCGTTCCGTCGTCGTCGTTTTACCGGCGTCAATATGAGCCATGATACCGATATTGCGGTAACGATCGAGAGGTGTATCAGGAGACGACATTGCTACTTACTCTTCAATTCTTTGTCTGCGTTACCAGCGGTAGTGCGAGAAAGCCTTATTGGCTTCTGCCATCCGATGGGTATCTTCGCGCTTCTTCACTGCACCGCCGCGATTAGCAGAGGCGTCCATGAGCTCTCCAGAAAGACGGTCAACCATGGTCGTTTCGCTGCGTGAGCGCGCGAAAGAGACGAGCCAACGGAAGGCCAATGCCTGACGGCGATCGGGACGAACTTCGACCGGCACCTGATAGGTCGCCCCACCAACGCGGCGGGAGCGCACTTCAACAGCCGGCTTAATGTTCTCTACGGCTTCATGGAATGTCTTGACCGGGTCATTGCCGGTTTTGTCTGAAATTTTATCCAGCGCACCATAAACAATGCGCTCGGCAGTCGATTTCTTCCCCTGAAGCATGACCGAGTTAATGAACTTGGCAATCACGAGATCGCCAAATTTGGCATCGGGCAAGATTTCGCGTTTCTCAGCTGCGTGACGGCGTGACATATCAGACGATCCTCTTTCTCATAGCCACTATTTAGGCCGCTTGGCGCCGTATTTGGAGCGGCGCTGGCGACGGTCACCGACGCCCTGCGTGTCCAACGTGCCTCGAATAATGTGATAGCGAACGCCAGGAAGATCCTTCACACGACCACCGCGGATCATCACGACAGAGTGTTCTTGAAGGTTGTGGCCTTCGCCCGGAATATAGCTGGTGACCTCAAAGCCATTTGTGAGGCGCACGCGCGCAACTTTACGAAGCGCCGAGTTCGGCTTCTTCGGTGTCGTTGTATAGACCCGTGTGCATACGCCACGCTTTTGCGGGCAAGCCTGCATCGCTGGAACTTTGTTGCGTTTCACAGGTACCTTGCGGCCCTTGCGCACCATCTGGTTGACCGTTGGCATACGCCCGATCCCTTTTTCAAATTCAACAATGCCACCAAGTGACGCCAAAAATGGCCCTCACAGGCAGCAAACAAACCAGAACACATCACGAGCGCGCAGAACGCGCTATGGCATGGTCCGGCCGTATTCTGTGGCCCTTGGGCCTATATAACTGCGCTAAATTAGGTTTTGCTGCCCGCGTTTAGACCGCATCAGGGTCTACCACCGGACGCCTTATTAAGCGGGCGGAATATATGGGCGGTCCTACCTGCCGTCAACCCCAGAATCCGCTGAAAAGTGGGAAAATTTTTGGGGTTAGAGAAGCCTCCAGATCAAGGGTAAAACAACCCTCGATCTGGAGCAAATGGTCACTCTGTGGTCGCTTCTGCCTCTTGAGTCTCAGATGCAGCCTCAGATGCTGCCAAAGCGGCTGCTGCCGCGGCCTCTTTGGCGCTCTGCAGCTCAAGGTCACGCTCTGCAGCGATCCCTTTCAGCTCATTCATTAACGACCCAGTACCGGCCGGGATGAGACGACCCACGATTACGTTTTCCTTGAGACCGATGAGGCTATCGACTTTGCCAGTCACGGCAGCCTCGGTCAGCACTCGAGTGGTTTCCTGGAATGACGCCGCAGACACAAATGATTGGGTCTGCAGGCTGGCTTTCGTGATTCCCTGCAGAACTGGCAATCCTTTGGCAACTTTACCGCCATCCGCCTTAGTCCGGGCATTTTCAGCATCAAACTCGATACGATCGATCAACTCACCGACGAGGAATGTGGTGTCACCGGTTCCAGTAATCTCCACCTTCTGAAGCATCTGACGGACGATAACCTCAATGTGCTTATCATTAATTTTCACACCTTGAAGACGGTAGACGTCCTGGATTTCCTTGATCAGATAGTCGGCCAGCGCTTCGACCCCCATAACCCTTAGGATATCGTGGGGCACGGGATTACCGTCCAACAGCGCATCGCCTTGTTGAACATAGTCACCTTCCTGAACGGCCAAGTGCTTGCCCTTAGGCACCATGTACTCAACTGGATCGCCCTTGTCTGGCTTAACGACGATACGCCGCTTCGACTTATAGTCCTTACCAAACTCAACCCGGCCCTCGCCCTCAGAAATAATGGCGTGGTCCTTGGGCTTGCGGGCTTCGAATAACTCGGCCACACGCGGCAGACCACCCGTAATGTCGCGGGTTTTCGAACCTTCCCGAGGAATACGCGCAAGAACGTCACCAGCGTGAACCTTTTGCCCATCTTCGACCGAGAGAATGGCATCAACACTCATGAAGTAGCGGGCTTCCATGCCGTTCGCGAGCATCAGGACCTCGCCACCCTTGTCTTGGGCCTTGTTGCGCAAGGTAACGCGCGGCTTAAGATCTGCGCCACGGGTTTGCTGTTTCCAATCAACCACCACTTTGGATGAAATGCCGGTGGCTTCATCCATAACTTCACGAACCGACAGACCTTCGACCAAATCGATATAATGAACGATACCGGCCTTCTCGGTGATAATAGGAACCGTGTACGGATCCCATTCTGCCAATTTGTCACCCTTCGTTACGGACCCTTTGTCTTTCACGAGCAGCTTGGCCCCGTAAGGCACCCGATGGCGTGCCCGTTCGCGGTCGTTGCTGTCGATCAGAACAATTTCACAGTTCCGCGACATCACAATGTCAACTTTCTCTTGGTTCTTAACGACACTCTTGTTGACGAGTTTGACGGTCGAATCAAAGGCCGCTTCGATGGCCGATTGCTCAGCACCACGTTGCGCAGCACCGCCAATGTGGAACGTCCGCATCGTCAACTGCGTGCCCGGCTCACCGATCGATTGCGCGGCTATAACACCCACCGCTTCGCCCGTGTTTACCCTCGTGCCGCGCGAAAGATCGCGGCCATAACACTTGGCGCAAATACCCGAAACGGTTTCACAGGTCAGCGGTGACCGCATCTTGATCCGTTCAACGCTGGCCTTATCAATAACGTCGACATCAGCCTCATCGAGGAGGTGCCCCTTCTTGAACAGCGTGTCGCCGGATTTTGGGTCGACAATTTCTTCTAGAACGGTGCGTCCGAGAACGCGTTCAGCCAAAGAAACAACGACGTCCCCACCTTCAATTAAGGGAACCGCGTCAATCCCGATCTTTGTGCCGCAATCGTCTTCAACAATGATGGCATCCTGTGCCACATCGACCAGTCGACGGGTCAGATAACCAGAGTTGGCCGTCTTCAACGCCGTATCCGCGAGCCCCTTACGAGCACCGTGAGTGGAGTTAAAGTACTCAAGAACAGTCAGGCCTTCTTTGAAGTTCGAGATAATCGGCGTCTCGATAATCTCACCAGACGGCTTGGCCATAAGACCACGCATACCAGCCAACTGCTTCATCTGAGCAGCTGAGCCACGCGCGCCGGAGTGCGCCATCATGAACACGGCATTGATGTCTTTGCCGTCTTCCATTTTGGAAATCTCACCCATCATCGCGTCGGCGACGCGTTCAGTACAATGAGACCAAGCATCAACAACTTTGTTGTACTTCTCGCCCTGTGTAATGAGGCCATCCTGATACTGCTGCTCGAACTCTTTAACTTGCTTTTCCGTATCGCTAACCATTTTCACTTTGGTCGCCGGGATTAGCATGTCGTCCTTACCGAACGAAATACCGGCCTTCGCCGCATAACGGAAACCAAGCGACATGATGTGGTCACAGAAGATGACCGTCTCTTTTTGACCACAGTGGCGATACACCACGTCGATCACCTCGGTAATATCCTTCTTACGCAAAAGTGCATTGATCAGCGAGAACGGAACTTTGGGGTTACGTGGCAATTCTTCGGCCAAGACCATCCGACCAGGGGTCGAATCTACGGTCAAGGTAACCGGGTCACCGTTCCCATCGACGGTGTCATAGCGCGCCTTAATTTTGGCGTGAACAGAAACCACACGGTTCTGTAGCGCGTGCTCGATTTCGGCGATGTCAGTGAAGACCATCCCCTCACCCAACTCACCATCACGCTCCATCGAGAGATAGTAGAGACCAAGGATCATATCCTGCGTGGGTACAATAATAGGCTTGCCGTTTGCCGGGCTAAGGATGTTGTTCGTCGACATCATTAGAACGCGAGCTTCCAGCTGCGCCTCCAGTGACAACGGAACGTGCACAGCCATTTGGTCGCCATCAAAGTCAGCGTTAAACGCTGTACAGACCAGCGGATGAAGCTGAATCGCCTTACCTTCGATCAATACTGGTTCGAATGCCTGAATGCCCAAGCGGTGAAGCGTCGGAGCACGGTTTAAGAGAACCGGGTGCTCACGAATGACCTCTTCCAGAATATCCCAAACTTCGGGGCGTTCTTTTTCGACCATACGCTTGGCCGCTTTAATCGTCGTCGCCATACCGTAGAGCTCAAGCTTCGAGTACACGAAAGGCTTGAACAGCTCGAGCGCCATCTTCTTAGGAATACCGCACTGATGCAGCTTGAGCTCAGGCCCAACGACGATGACCGAACGGCCGGAGTAATCAACACGCTTACCAAGCAGGTTCTGACGGAAGCGACCCTGCTTACCCTTCAGCATGTCAGACAGTGATTTCAACGGACGCTTATTCGCGCCTGTAATTGCACGCCCGCGACGGCCATTGTCAAACAGTGCGTCTACGGACTCCTGCAGCATCCGTTTTTCGTTACGGATAATGATGTCCGGCGCGCGCAGCTCAATGAGTCGCTTCAGCCTGTTGTTCCGGTTAATAACCCGGCGATAGAGATCATTAAGGTCTGATGTTGCAAACCGTCCACCATCAAGGGGCACAAGCGGACGCAACTCGGGCGGAATAACCGGCACGACCTCAAGAATCATCCACTCAGGACGCGCACCAGACTGCATGAAAGCTTCAACAAGCTTCAGGCGCTTAACGTATTTTTTGCGTTTGGCTTCGGAGCCGGTTTCACGCAAATCAACCTTCAGCTGCTCACGTTCTTCCTCAAGCTCAATCTTCTGAAGCATGACCCGGATCGCTTCAGCGCCAATGCCGACTTCAAAAGCATCTTCGCCGTACTCATCGACCAACCTTTGATATTGCTCTTCATTCAGTAACTCACCCTGCTCCAGAGGAGTCACACGAGGGTCCATCACAAGATAACTTTCGAAGTACAACACCCGCTCCAAATCTTTGAGCGTCATGTCGAGCAACAAGCCGATGCGGCTCGGCAGCGACTTCATAAACCAAATGTGAGCCACCGGCGCCGCCAGCTCAATGTGCCCCATACGATCGCGACGCACCTTCGAAAGCGTAACTTCAACACCACACTTTTCGCAAATGATGCCCTTGTACTTCATGCGCTTGTACTTACCGCACAAGCATTCGTAATCTTTGATCGGTCCAAAGATACGAGCACAGAACAGACCGTCCCGCTCGGGCTTGAACGTACGATAGTTAATCGTCTCAGGCTTCTTGATCTCACCGAAGGACCAGGAGCGGATTTTCTCTGGGCTCGCTATAGAAATCCGGATTTGATCGAAGGACTCCGTACCAGCCGGTTGCCCGAAGATTTTCATTAGTTCATTCATCTGCGCTTCTCCTTGGAACGTCACACTGCGCTAGTGTTGTTCCGCTGTCGTTTTGACCTCTTTGCTAAACCTAAAGCGCCGGTTAACTGGCGCCTCACTCAGAGGCCGCTACGATGATCCGCCACGGCTTAACTCAACATCTAGGCAAAGGGACCGCATTTCCTTAACCAAGACATTGAACGATTCTGGAATTCCAGCTTCAAAGGTGTCGTCACCCCGAACAATGGACTCATACACTTTGGTCCGGCCAGAAACGTCATCGGACTTAACCGTCAACATTTCCTGCAACGTATACGCTGCACCGTAGGCTTCTAAGGCCCAGACCTCCATCTCACCGAAGCGTTGCCCACCAAACTGAGCCTTACCGCCGAGCGGCTGCTGAGTAACCAGTGAGTACGGTCCGATTGAACGTGCGTGAATTTTATCATCAACCAAGTGATGCAGCTTCAACATATAGATGTAGCCAACAGTGACCTTCCGATCGAACGGCTCTCCCGTTTTTCCATCGTGCAAGACCACTTGACCAGAGGTATCCAAACCAGCCTTTTCCAACATGTCCGCAATATCGCTTTCACGCGCACCGTCGAACACTGGCGTCGCAATCGGAACACCATTTCTCATGTTGTTTGTCAGCTCAATCAGCTCGTCTTCCTGCAATGACTGGATGTCTGACTTGTAAGCTTTATCGCCATAGATGTTCTTCATGAACGACCGGATATCCTTATCCGACTTCCCGCTCTTATAAGCTGCCAGAAGCTCACCGATCTGCACACCAAGGCCACGACACGCCCAGCCAAGGTGGGTTTCCAAGATTTGCCCCACGTTCATGCGCGATGGCACGCCCAGAGGATTAAGCACGATATCGGCCTGCGTTCCGTCCTCAAGGTAAGGCATGTCCTCAATCGGCATAATCCGAGATATGACACCCTTGTTACCGTGGCGGCCGGCCATCTTATCGCCAGACTGCAACTTGCGTTTCACCGCAACGAAGACCTTAACCATCTTGAGCACACCAGGCGGCAGCTCATCACCGCGCTGGAGTTTTTCAACCTTGTCGTCAAAGCGCTGATCAATAACGGCAACACTATTTTCGAACGACTTCTTGATCTCTTCAACGTCAGACATGACTTGGTCATTGGCGACAACAATCTGACGCCACTGACCAGGTGTAAGGCTAGCCAGAGTTTCTTCCGTCACCATCTTGCCAGCTTCAACACCCTTAGGTCCTGAGACGATCTTGCGATTGAGGATCAGCTCTTTGAACCGCTCATTCAATGACCGCTCTAGAATAGCTTTCTCGTCATCCCGGTCCTTGACCAGCTGTTCAATTTCCATGCGCTCGATTGCCAAAGCACGCTCATCTTTATCAATCCCGCGACGGTTAAAGACGCGCACTTCAACAACGGTACCTGTAGCGCCCGGCGGCACTTTAAGCGAAGTGTCACGAACGTCAGAGGCTTTCTCACCAAAGATCGCGCGCAACAGCTTTTCTTCCGGCGTTACCGGACTTTCCCCTTTTGGAGTCACTTTGCCGACTAGGATGTCACCGGCAGCCACTTCCGCACCGACGTAAACAATGCCCGCCTCATCGAGATTGCCCATGGCTTCTTCACCGACGTTCGGGATATCGCGCGTGATTTCTTCCTGACCCAGCTTGGTATCGCGGGCCATGATCTCAAATTCTTCAATATGGATAGACGTAAACACGTCATCACGAACGATACGTTCGGAGATCAAAATCGAATCTTCGAAGTTGTATCCACTCCAGGGCATAAACGCGACAAGCACGTTGCGACCTAACGCCAATTCACCGAGTTGAGTTGACGGACCATCAGCAATGATGTCGCCTTTGACGACGATATCACCGACCTTCACCAGCGGACGCTGATTGATGCAGGTGTTTTGATTGGATCTTTGGAATTTCTGCAAGCGATAGATGTCAACGCCAGGCGCAGAAGATGAAGTATCCTCGGTCGCTCTCACAACGATACGTGTTGCGTCAATTTGCTGCACAACACCTGAACGCCTTGCCGTAACAGATGCACCGGAGTCCTGGGCAACGACATCTTCAATGCCAGTTCCAACCAAGGGCGCTTCAGCACGAAGCAACGGCACGGCTTGCCGCTGCATGTTTGAGCCCATTAGTGCGCGGTTGGCGTCATCGTTTTCCAGGAACGGGATAAGAGCCGCCGCGACAGAAACCAGCTGCTTTGGAGAAACGTCCATGTAGTCGATTTCTTCGGGTGGGATCATCACGAAGTCGCCGGCCTTACGGCAATTGATGAGGTCGTCTTCGAACTTGCCATTCTTATCATTGATTGGCTCGTTCGCCTGAGCGATCTGGTAACGCCCCTCTTCCATGGCTGACAGGTAGACGACGTCGTTCGTTACCTTGCCGTTTGAAACTTTGCGATACGGGCTCTCGATGAAGCCATATTTATTGACCCGCGCGAATGTCGCGAGACTATTGATAAGCCCAATGTTCGGACCTTCAGGGGTCTCAATGGGGCAAATTCGGCCATAGTGAGGGGGGTGAACATCACGGACTTCGAAGCCGGCACGCTCACGGGTCAAAGCGCCTGGG
>WLXB01000131.1 GCA_012103295.1 Alphaproteobacteria bacterium
AACCCGGCCAACAAACTTCGTGCCCATCGGGTACTTCGCGGCAACGCCGTCCCACGGATCAGTTTCAAGCTGCTTCATGCCGAGAGAAATTCTCTGGGTCTCAGCGTTGAAGCGGATCACCTGAACCTTAACAGTTTGACCAACTGACAAAGCTTCCGTTGGATGATTGACGCGCTTCCAGGAAATATCCGTGACGTGCAGCAGTCCGTCGACGCCACCGAGATCAACGAATGCACCGTAGTCAGTGATATTTTTGACCACGCCTTCGAGGACCTGACCTTCTGCCAAATCTTCCATCAGCTTGGAGCGCTCGGCCGCGCGAGTTTCTTCAAGTACGGCACGACGGGAAACCACGATGTTGCCGCGAGCCCGATCCATTTTCAGAATCTGAAACTCGTGCGGGTCGCCCATCAGATAATTGGCGTCGCGTACGGGGCGGATATCCACCTGGCTGCCCGGCAAGAAGGCCACGGCGCCATTGAGATCGACAGTAAAGCCACCTTTGACACGGCCAAAAATTACACCCTCTACAGTGCTGCCCTGATCGAATTGCTTTTCCAGAACATCCCAGGCTTCCTCGCGCCGCGCTTTATCGCGGGACAAGAGGATCATGCCATCCTTGTCTTCATAGCGTTCTACGTAGACGTCGACCGCTTCGCCTTGAGCCGGTGCATCTTCGTTGCCGCGACCAAATTCGCGCAACGGCACTCGACCTTCGGACTTAAGGCCAACGTCGACCAAGGCGTAATCGCCATCGACGCGGAGCACGGTGCCCTTAAGCACAGCCCCTTCGATGCTATCGTTACCTTGAAATGATTCTTCTAGGAGTGCGGCAAAATCCTCGCTTGCCGCTGCGAGAGCTGGTTCAGACATTGTAGGAGCGTTCCTTTCGTTCTGCGCCATGCCTGCCGGTTGGATCCGGCGGTCTTTTCATACGGGCCCAGACCATTCCGGGTTTGCCGCATTTCTCAAGTCGCACGCACTTGGAGACGTGCTTTAAAACATCACAAATGGCAGCCGATGCGTTTGCCGCATCTTTGGTCAGCCGGTGTTGTGATGGAAAACAAACTTATTGGGGACCGGTTCCCCGGATGTGGCCTAGCGCTTCCGCCAGGGCCTCATCAGCGTTCATGCCGGACGTATCAAGTTCCCACGCGTCATCCGCCTTCTTAAGCGGTGAGACTGATCGGTCTCGGTCGCGTTGGTCTCGGGCCGTCATATCGTCACGAACGCGGGCCTCTATAACGGTTTCACCCCGGCCCTTCAACTCCTCTAGGCGCCTTTTTATGCGGACCTCCAGAGCAGCGGTGACGAATATCTTGGCATCCGCATCACGGCAGACCACGGTTCCGATGTCACGGCCATCCAGTATTGCGCCAGAAAAATCAGCCCCAGGGTTGGCGGCGACCGATCGCTGAAAGTCGAGTAAAACGGCGCGTACCGAAGGCAAGAAGGCAACATGGGAGGCCGCAACGCCCGCTTCTTCACTCCGCAATTCCTCAGCAGAAAATGTCGATAAATCAAGATTTTCTGCAGCTTTCACCGCATCTTGCTCGCTCTTCAGGTCACCGCCAGCCCGAATCACAGATAACCCAGTCGCGCGATACAAACTGCCGGTATCCAGGTAGCGGAGGTTTAAAATATCAGCGAGGCGGCGGGCCAGCGTCCCTTTCCCGGACGCCGCTGGGCCGTCAATAGCGACCACAAGATTCGACTGATCCGCCATCACCCTGAGGTCCGTTTGGGATCGGCAACTTTTTTAAAATTTGCCCCCAGAGTCGTCATGTCGGCTAAGAAACTCGGATAGCTGGTGGCGATCGCCTCGTCATCATCGATCCCTATCGGCTGTTCAGAGGCTAGGCCAAGAACCAAGAAAGACATCGCAATCCGGTGGTCCAAATGAACTTGGGCAACTGCATCTCCGGGCACGGCACCGGCACACCCAGAGACGATGAGGGTATCCCCGTCTATCTCACACATAACATCACAGGAATTTAGCCCATCCGCGATCGCAGATAGGCGGTCGCTTTCCTTAACCCGCAACTCGCCAAGCCCCTCCATCCGGGTCTCTCCCTCAGCACAGGCCGCAGCCATAGCAAGAACGGGATATTCATCTATCATCGACGGTGCCCGCGCCGCAGGCACAACCACACCCCTTAACTTGCTCGATCGAGCAACAAGGTCACCGACAGGCTCACCGCCCTCGACGCGCTCATTCGCGATGGCCAGGTCCGCACCCATGTCTTTCAACGTCTCAAACAACCCGGTGCGGTGAGGATTGAGACCAACGTTGAGCAACGAAACTTCGGAATCAGCAGTAATAAGGGCTGCAACGATCAGAAAAGCGGCTGACGACGGATCACCAGGAACGACAATGTTCGAGCCTTCGAGCTCCGGTTGTCCGACAACGGTAACTGCAACAGCGCCTGGTTGATCAGCCACTGTCTCGGATCGCACGTCAGCACCAAAGTGGCGCAACATGCGTTCTGTGTGATCGCGGGTTGCCGCTGGCTCGATCACCGTCGTCGCCCCCTTGGCCTGCAATCCGGCCAATAGAACAGCAGATTTAATCTGGGCAGACGCAACCGGGCTTTCATAGACCATGGGCACGGGGTCGCCAGTGCCAATCACTGTCAGGGGCAAACGATTGCCATCGCGAGACTCAAATCGCGCGCCCATAAGTCCAAGAGGTGCGACCACCCTGTCCATCGGTCGAGACCGCAACGAAGCGTCCCCCGTCATAACCGCTGTTATCGGATGGCTCGCCAATACGCCGCACAACAAGCGGGCGCCGGTCCCAGAATTACCCATGTCGAGCACTTCGCCGGGCTCTAACAACCCACCAACACCGCGCCCACGCACGACCCACGTCGTGCCTCCATCAGCGTCAACCTCACGCTCAACAGACGCACCAAGCGCTCGCATCGCTTTAGCAGTGTTCATTACATCTTCGCCCTCAAGAAGACCCGTGATCCGGGTTTCTCCGATCGCGAGACCACCAAACATCAAGGCCCGGTGGGAAACGGATTTATCTCCCGGCACGCGCACGGACCCGGTCAGGCCAGTTGAACGGGCAGACAGGATGATTTGGGCAGCGGACTCAGTCATCAATCAGGGCTCGGGTATCGTTGTTTTACGGCAGTTTACCGGTGTTTGGCGACGGCACGTTATGGCGCGGGGTCATACCACATGGAGATCGGTAAACCTAGCAGCCACCAGGCTAGAGCATGGCCTCCGACAAGTTAGTTTTGGGCGAATGCATAATAGGTTTTGACAGCGCCGCTCGAATTTGGCAAATGCGCTTTCATAAATATTTCCGGTGGGTCCAAACTGCATCGTTGGGGCCTGGATATCGTTAGAATTTAAGATGAGGAGTTTAGGAATTGGGTAAGGTTGATCTCGGCCAAAAGCTGACTTGCTCAAGTTGCGGAGCACGCTTCTACGACCTCAATAAGACGCCGGCGCTTTGCCCGAAATGTGGCACTGAAAACCAGCGCCCCAAAGTTCCCAAGACGAAGAAGGTCGAAGCTGCACCTAAACCTGTAAAAGAGGCACCGAAAGCTGCGCCCACAGACGATGATGGTGAGGATGATATTGAGGACGATGACGACGACGACCTCATCAGCAACGACGATGACTTAGACGATGAAGATGAAGATGATATCGGCATTGGACCCATTGGTTCCGGGAACGATACGGACACCTGACGCGGCGTGTTCAACCCGTCTCCGCCGGCGAAGGGTGATTCTCAAGTACCGGCATCCCGGCACAATATTTTTCCCTTGAAGGGTTAGGGGGAACTGCATAAGGTCCGCCCCGCTCGGGCGGACACTTTCCCTTCATGCCGCACATCCAAGCACACATGGGGCCGTAGCTCAGTTGGGAGAGCGCTACAATGGCATTGTAGAGGTCGTCGGTTCGATTCCGTCCGGCTCCACCAAATCTGCCCAATACTGACCAATATCGGTAGGTTCTATTTCTGATCGACGGAAACGAGCCGCTAAGCCTTTTCGGTTCAGCTCTGCTGAGACGGTTCGATTCCGTCCGGCTCCACCATCTCTGTCAAAATAAGGCCTCCAGGCGTCCCCTCTCGGATTTAAGTCCCGTTAGCCGCACCCCGAGCGTTCCACCCGAGGTCCACCGCCAGCCTATTGCCAAGACCAACACAGGCATTAAGGTTTTGGGTTAAAAGCTTTATCAGGTATTAAAACCTATCTAGAAACAAGAGGTTGTGGCGTTAAGATAACCTCTTGAAGCAGTGACCGAGGAAGCCAGACTGGCTTAGGGGATAGATCGCACGCCGTGGCAACCAAAGTAGAAATGCTGAACAATGTCACCGTATTGATTGGTGACACGAAAGCGGCGCGAGCCTCAACGCTCGCGGACGGCTTGAAAGAGTTCGGCTTTGGCACGGCCATCATCGCGCTCAGCTACAAAGAAGCCGTATCGAAGCTGGAAGAGGGCGGCATCGATGTCGCCATCCTGGCCGATAGCCTAGGCAGTGGCGTTTTCAAGCTGTTTCGTGGTGTTCGGCACATGCTGGTCGGCAAGAACCCCTACATGACGATGTTTTGTGCTCTGGCCCCTGAACATGTGGATGGGGCCAAATATGCTCTGAGAGCCGGTGTCGATAGCATTCTAGTCCAACCCGTGTCCGCCAAAGAAGTAACGGATCGAGTGCGCAAGAGTAGCCGGGTGCATACGCCCTACGTCGTCACAAGTGAATACATCGGGCCCGACCGGCGTGCCGCGGACCGTACCAGCGCCCTGCGGAGGTTCAATGTGCCGCAGACATTGCACGGCAAGTTGCGCGGCCAGTCCATCAACTACGAAGAGTTTGCGAAAAAAATTGCGCCATTGATGGAAGACATGCTGCAAACCCGACTGACCAGCCAGAGCAGTCGATTGGGGGTCGTATGCAAGGAGCTGCTTACGGCCTACGCGAGTAGCCAAATTACTCCGTTGGTCCACGCAAAACTTGTCGCCCTCGCGGACCTCCTTAAAGACACCGTCGCAACTGCCAAGCAGCTCAAACAGGATGAGGTCGTCAACCTCTGTCTTTCCTTAAAAGCAAGGGTTGAGGACTTCGCTGAACGTTACACAGCACCAATCGAACACGACATCGTTCTATTGAATAAAATTGGCGAGGCGGTCTCTATGGCCGCCAAGACTGGTGGCGCCGTCACTGTCGACGCCCCTGCACCCGGCTCCGAAGACGCATCCAGCCCGGCCGATGAATTAGAAGACGAGCCAGCGATCGAAATTCAATTCATACAGAAAGGCCAATATCTATTTCGCGACGGAGATAAAGCTGAAGCGGCTTACGTGGTTGCCGCGGGATGTATTGGTATTTTTCGCAACGTTGACGGCAAAAACTCACCGGTTGGTCGCATTCGTAAGGGAGAATTTTTTGGCGAGATGGCCATTCTTGATGGATCAGATCGCCGCGCCACAGCCGTCGCGCTTGAGGACACAACATTGTCTATTGTGTCAAAGGACATGCTCGAAGAGAAAATGGAGGCCAGCGATAAACTGATCCGTACGATCCTCCTCACTTCCGTTCACAACCTTCGCGACTCTCACGAAAAATACACACAGAAAGCGCGTAGTTTAAGCGATACACTAGAAACGATTTCTTTATCTCGTCACATCGTTGGCCGGTTTCTCGATCGCGTCAGTATTGGAGATGACGGCGAACGTGCCAAAGAACTTCTGGAAAAATTTGACTCTCAATTTGCTGAAATCCGCACAGCCTGCAAGCCGGCAATTGCTAAAGACAAACGCGGCGATCAAGTCCTAACCGAGCAGCAAATAGAGGAGATCGCGGAGTGAACAGGCTAGAGACAAAGACTCAAATAAAAAGTGAACACACTACCCTTAAAACCTGTACACAACGCGTTGAGCACCGCGTGGTGTTATTCAAAAGGGTAAGCTGTTGAATAAGCCTGAAAATCTGGGTCAGGATCGCCTCAATGTGCTGGTTGTCGAGGACAACGAGTACATGCTGGATATTATGTGTAAGGCTCTGCGGCGTCTGGGGTTCACTCAGCTCCTAACCGCGAAAAATGGCAAGGAAGCCATCGAACTCCTAAAGATGACGCACCCCAGCGTCGGTGCTGCCCGCCCCATCGATTTTGTCGTGTCCGATCTGATTATGGCGCCAATCAATGGGCTAATCATGCTCCAGTGGTTACGATCGTTCAAAGAGTCACCCAACCGGTTTATGCCATTCATTATGGTGTCGGGCGCCGCCGATGCGCATCACGTTCAAGCGTCCCGTGACCACGGCATGCACGAGTTCATGGTCAAACCCTTCTCAGTCGATTCCCTGTACAAAACGATTCAGCGGATGATCGATAGACCGCGACAATTCGTCGTGACCCAGAATTATTACGGCCCTGACCGTCGGCGGCGCAAAGCCGATCCACCCGGCGGCAACGAGCAGCGTGCTGAAACAGAAGATCATGCGACGATTGTCTACTCAAAGGACAAGGTTGCAACGCCAGAGACTCCGAGTGATGTTTGGCTATTCAAACTGCCCAATCATCTCAAAGAAAAGATGGGCTCCAACGCCATGCGCCAGGATTTCGTTGTGCCAGATGACATTTTGGATCAAGCCGAAGCGGCGTTACAGCGCGAAGCGGCTGGATTCATAACATGGGCAAAACGGTATTTGGACAATCTGGCCAAAGAGGTGACGCAAGCCAAAACATTGAGCGGCGAACGACATCAACACTTTGATGAAATAAATATCATCGCCCACGAGCTACGCGGCCAAGGCGGTACTTTTGGCTATCCGCTCATCACACTGTTCGCCAAGTCCCTATACGACGCGACTAAAACGCCGCGCAAGGAAGATGACTCAGCATTGGACATCGCCAAGGCGCACATTGATACGATGCGCGCCGTCATTCGCGAAGATATTGAGGGTGATGGCGGTGAACTCGGCCAGCAACTCTACAAATCTTTGAAGGCGGTGATCGCCAAGCACGAAAAACGGGATGGCTAGGCTGGCTTTTTGCAGTCCGATAGATCGTCATGCGTATTGTTTCCCTCATCGCCAGCGCGACTGAGATCGTTTCCGCTCTAGGAGCGCGCAGTAATCTCGTCGGGTGTAGTCATGAGTGCGATTGGCCTGAAGATGTCACAACGCTACCGGCGCTCACCCAACCCCGTTTTGATACCAGCATGAGCAGTCGCGGCATCGACGATGCGGTTAAAGATGTCGTGCGGGATGGTTTATCGGTCTATGACGTCGACCGAGACCTCCTTAAACAACTGGCGCCGGACGTAATTATTACGCAGGACCAATGCGAGGTCTGCGCCGCCAGTTTAGATGATGTGGAAGCGGCTCTATGTGATTGGGTTGAACAAGACATCCGCATTGTTTCTTTGCACCCCAACACGCTATCTGACGTTCTAAGTGACATTGGTAAAGTTGGCGCAGCGATTGGAAAAGAGAGAGAAGCAGATGCACTGGTCAGAAAACTCAGCCAACAGTTTGACGGCCTAAAGAAAACCGCAATGGCGCGTCGGCCTCGTGTTTTTGTGCTGGAGTGGATAGACCCACCGATGGCAGCCGGACACTGGATTCCGGCATTGGTCGATGTGGCTGGCGGCGACAACGTCATCACAAAGGATGGCGAGCCGTCCCCCTACGTGACCCTCGAGAACGTGGCAGCGGCAGACCCGGACATCATAATCGTCGCGCCCTGCGGTTTTAGTCTTGATCGCACCGAACAAGAGATGGGGGCCGTTTCGTCCAATCCGATCTGGCGTGATTTGCGCGCCGTTCAGTCAGGCAAGGTTGCCCTCATGGACGGAAATCGCTTCATCAACCGCCCCTCACCGGCTGTCTTCGAAAGCGCCGCTATGGTGTCGGATATTCTATGGCGCGGTATATCAGGGGAAGGTCCATCGGCCTGGCGCTGGCTCGGCGAGCAGTCAAGCTAGAGATGTGACCAGGGCAGTACAGCCGTTTCATCACCCTGAGAAACCGTAACGGCCTCGACGCCGTATACCTTGGCCAACGTTTCAGAGTTTAAGACGTCTTTTGGAACACCGTCAGCCTCAACACGCCCTTTATGCAACAGGACCAATCGATCGCAGAATCGTGACGCGAGAGTAAGGTCATGAAGCACAACAACGACCAGGCGGCCGCTCTCAGAAAGATTTTTGAGGCCATTTAACACCTGCAATCGATGCCCAGGATCGAGACCAGACACAGGCTCATCGGCCAGAATCACCTCGGGCCCACCGGCCAAAACACGGGCGAGCAGAACACGCGCCAGCTCACCTCCGGACAACGTCGTCACGGTGCGATGCCGGATTGACGTTGTGTCTGTCAGCGCGAGCGCACCGTCTATCGCCACCTGGTCAGTTACTGAAACGCCGTCCCACGGCCCCCTGTGCGGCAAGCGACCGAGCGAAACTAAGCGATCCACCGTGACGGGCCAATAAACTGTACGGCTCTGAGACAGATATCCGATTTTCTGCGCCAAGGTGTCCTGGCGCCATGAATCCAGGGACGTGGAGTCGAGCGACAATGTGCCAGTCGTCCCAGGTAGCAATCCGGCCATTGCTTTGATCAGGGTGGTCTTGCCAGCACCGTTGGGCCCGATCAGTCCGATAAGAGACCCTCCCTGAGCAGAGAGCCGGACCTGATCAAGCACGACAGCCTCATCGTACTGCACGCTAAGACCATCAACTTCAAAGTGAGGTAGATAAGTCATCGGCCGCTCCGTCGTAAAACATAGAGTAAGTGGAAAAAGAACGGTGTGCCGATCAGTGCCGTAACGACGCCGATCTTGAGTTCAAGTTGGGTGTCAATTAGGCGCACACCAATATCAGCTGCCAACATCAGCGCCGCGCCACCTAACAGACTGGCTGGTAGGAGGCGGCTGGGTCGGTAACCAACGAAAGGCCGCAATACATGCGGAACTACGAGCCCGACGAAGCTGATCACGCCCGTGGTCGCGACCGCGGCGCCGACTGCAAAAGCACAGCCGAGAATCGCGCGAATTTTGATCGCCGCGAGATTAAAACCAAGAGAGGCTGCGGCGTCCTCACCGAGTGTGAGTGCGTCTAGCGCGCGCCACGTCGAAAACAACAACACCCAGCCGATTCCCATAAGTGGCAACGCCAAGACAAGATGGTCGAGACTACGATCAGCGAATGAGCCAAGAATCCAGAACACGATCTCAAGCGCGGCATAGGGGCTGGGCGCTAAGTTGAGCGCAAGGGAAGTCAGCGCCGCGGCTAAGGCATTCAAAGCCACGCCGGCAAGGATGAGGGTTAAAGGCTCTTGAGCTCGACCGCCGAGAGCGAGCAACGCGGCTGTCGCTACCATCGTGCCGGCAACGCCACCCAATGGCGTTGCCAGTGCGGCCCCACCGGCAACACCAAAATAGAACACGATAACGGCACCCAGCGCTGCCGAGCTCGACGCACCGAGAATAAATGGCTCAGCCAAGGGGTTTCGCAACAACCCCTGCAAAACCGCGCCCGACAAGCCAAGCGTCGCACCCACAGTCAACGCCAAGACGGTGCGCGGCAAACGGACTTCGATCAGAAGGATGCGAAACGTTTCAGAGTCTTGCCCCTGCACCGCGATTAAATCAGCGACGCCGCCAATCCCCAGCCGCCCGATAAATAGAGACGCGACAGACAAAACAACGACGAGCGCAGCCAGCCCACCAAGGAGAACAATCGGTGAAATCTCGCGGGATTTGGATTGCGCGTATGCAGGCACGTCAGTCATCTCTTGGCCGTCCCATACTGAGCAACCGCCGCATCAAGAACATGCGCCGCCGCACCGATCTGCTCGTCGCCGAAGCC
>WLXB01000132.1 GCA_012103295.1 Alphaproteobacteria bacterium
CAAGTATTTGGATTTCACAGTTTTCGATTCGAAATCCTACGCCGACAACGCAATCAAATCGTCCAATTACGGGTCACACCACCGAGATCGGGCAGCGATGACGCTCCAGAACAGGGTGAATCTAACGATTAACACCCCCTAGGGCCCGCCTCGACTTGACCGTTGCAGGACGGAGCGCGACACTTTCGATCCGGGGTCGAAGCTTGACCACCGGAACTCAAACGGGGTGGAGATTTAGAGCTATGATGCGCAAGATCGTCCCAGATGTTATTAGCGGCCAGACCTTAGTTACAGTAAAGCCAAACGACACGGCCCGTGCTATTGCCAAAGTCATGCATGAAAGTCGAATAGCGGCAGTTTTGGTGACGGAGAGTGACGCTCTCGTCGGCATCATCACAGAACGCGACATGACCACTCGTGTTATCGCCGGAAGTTTGGATCCTGATGTCGCCAAAGCCAAAGATATCATGACTGCCGACCCGGATACCCTGCATCCGGACGATACGCCGGCCCAGGCGATCAAGATGATGATCGAACGCAACTACCGCCACCTTCCCGTGAGAGACGGAGACTCACTTGTCGGAATGGTATCCGTGCGCGACCTCTATGCGATTTACAATCTCGAGCTCGAAGAAGATCTGAAAGATCGCAACGCCTTTATCTATGGCGAAAACTACGGCACGGGCTAACACCTCCCAAAAGTCATGCCTCTATCGCATAGGCGGTATTCAACCTTCAGCCTTTGCCCAGACCCGCTAGTCAGGTAGGACTGGCGAAGCATTAGCCAATTGAAGCCAGGACCGCCATGCCCCTACCAGCTCCGACTGAAGATCGCGAACTGCTGCACACGCGAACAATAGAATGTCGCGGTTACCAACGCGCCGACGGCATGTGGGACATTGACGGTTGGATGACCGATATCAAAACTTACAATTTCCCAAATCATGACCGTGTCGAGATTAAGGCCGGCGAACCTCTTCATGGAATGGGATTGCGCGTAACAGTCGACGACACCTTAACCATTAGAGATTGCGTTGCCGTCACAGATTTCAGCCCCTTCACGATGTGCGGCAACATCACGCCAAATTTTAAGGCGCTGATAGGCCTTCGAATTACGCAAGGCCTGACAAAAAATGTCCAAGAACGGCTCGGCGGCACCCAAGGCTGCACGCACCTTGTAGAACTGATCAAGCCAATTGCAACGACGGCCTTTCAAACACTTGTGGGCAAACGCATGGGAAAGTTAAGCGCCGCGCTAAAATCCGGCGCGATAAAACGACCACCTATTCTCGACACCTGCCATGCATGGGCGCAGGACGGTGAAATCGTTAAACGCGAATTTCCCAGCCACTATACCGGCGCTTAGGCAGAATCCCGCTGCGCCGCCTCCGCGGGTGTCAACGTAACAAGTGATAACGCGTGAACCCGTTCATTGAGCTCGTCGGCCAGCAACGCATATACTTGTCGCTGGCGGGCCACTCTACCTTGCCCATCAAAGCTCTGAGAAACCACCTCAACGTTAAAGTGGGTTTCAGCACCGCCATCCGGGTGGGCGCCGGCATGACCAGCATGACGGTGAGAATCGTCCTCAATGGTTAGGCGCTCAGGCGCAAGAGCATCGGTGAGTTTGCGTTCAATACGATTGTAGTAATCACCCAAAACTACTCTCCTTTCTCTACGGGACCAAAATCTACCCTGAGCAAGCATACTTCACTTGAAGAAGCAATATTGCGCGCCGCGCCTCCGGTCCGGATACTTTTTAAATGCCCAAGACGTCTACATCTCAAGATAAATTTCCCGGTGCGCAACCGACAGGCAATGACTCTGTGCGTCACTGCCAGTGGCGGGGCTGCGCTGACGTCGGCCTCCATCGCGCACCTCAAGACCAAACATTGTCGGACTACTACTTTTTCTGTCTGGAGCACGTCCGCCTCTATAACGCTCAGTGGAACTATCACGAAGGTTTAGGGCCGGATGATATGGAAATTGAGTATCGCAGCGCTGCCACATGGGATCGGCCAACCTGGAAAATGGGTGAACGGCAGGCCCCCGGCAGGCCGTGGCAAAACATCTTCGACCCCTTTGACGTCTATCGAGACAAATCAGATGCGGAAGGCGCCCCTGATGCTGAGTCAGCGGCAGTATCTGCTGAAGTGTCAACGGCTCAGCGGGCACTAGGCCTGACGGGGTCTCCGTCACTGCATGAACTCAAAGCGCGATACAAAGAACTTGTGAAACGATATCATCCCGATGCAAACGGTGGATCAACCGCTGCAGAAGATAGAATGAAAACCATCAACGCGGCCTATCAAACGCTCCGCTCAGCCTTAACGTCGTAACTAGGCTGCTTCACCAAAGGCTTCAGTACATCATGGACCTTCTCCTGAAAGATAAAGTTGCGCTGATTACAGGTGCTAGCCGAGGCCTGGGCGCTGCGTCTGCCGCCGCCCTTGCCGCCGAAGGTACAAACCTTGTTCTATCCGCCAGAGACAGTAGTGCCCTGGCCGCCCAGGTAGAGCGGCTGACGGAAGAGTTCGGCATTCGCGCGATTGCCGTGCCCGCCGACCTGACTCAGGACGGCATCAGTGACGCGGTCGTAAAGGAGGGCCTCGATACCTTTGACCGGATCGACATTCTCATCAATTCGGCGGGTGCGTCCCAGGGTGGACTGTTCTGGGAGATTCCAGATCAAGTTTGGCAAGACAGCATGGAACTAAAGCTCATGGGGACAATCCGCATGATGCGGGCCGTTATCCCTCACATGCTGGAGAACAAAGGCGGACGGATCGTCAATATTGTTGGGAACACAGGCCTGCAACCGTCACCCCGACTGTTACCCGGTTCAGCCGCAAACGCGGCCCTGCTCGCCGTTACCAGCGGTTTAGCAGAGGAGTTGGCACCCCAGAATGTCATCGTAAATGCCCTCAACCCCGGACCGACCCGAACCGAGCGCTGGACCACATTGATGGCCAAACTTGCTGAAAGCAGTGGTCGATCTGTGGCTGAGGTTGAATCTGACTATACAGCCCAGATTCCCATGGACCGGCTGGGTGAGCCTGAAGAAATTGGCCGCTTGGCAGCCTTTCTCGCCTCAGAGCGCGCGGCAAATATGACAGGAGCCTACCTTACCGCTGACGGCGGCTGGACCAAGGGCATCGGTTAACCTACCCAGGGCAAGGCCTTACTAGGCTTTACAAAGCCACCTTCGGTCGGGGTATAAACCGGTCTTCAAACAAGGATTGTTTCATGGCGCCCGATAGTGAAAAGACCCCTGGCCTCCCGGACACCGAGGTCAATGTTAAAGATGTATTTGGCCTCGACAGCACGATGGTTGTACCGGCATTCACAGCGCGTGAAGAGCATGTGCCCGAAATCGACCCGGCGTACCAGTTCGACCCCGATACGACGCTGGCAATTCTGGCAGGCTTTGGTCACAACCGTCGGGTGATGATTCAGGGATATCACGGCACCGGAAAATCGACTCACATTGAACAAGTGGCGGCGCGCCTTAACTGGCCCTGCCTGCGCGTCAACCTCGACAGCCATATCAGCCGGATCGATCTGGTCGGCAAAGATGCCATCGTGTTGCGTGACGGTGTGCAGGTAACGGAGTTCCGAGAAGGCATTTTGCCCTGGGCCTTACAAAACCCCATAGCCCTTGTATTCGACGAGTATGATGCCGGACGCCCCGACGTCATGTTCGTCATTCAACGGGTTCTAGAAGTGGAAGGGCGACTGACTCTGCTTGACCAAAACAAGGTGATCCGCCCTCACCCCGCATTTCGCCTGTTCTCGACAGCGAATACTGTCGGGCTGGGTGACACCACTGGTCTTTATCACGGCACACAACAGATCAACCAAGGGCAGATGGACCGTTGGAACATCGTAGCCACATTGAACTATCTTGAGCATGACGCAGAAACGGACATCGTCCTTGCCAAAGTACCGACCTACGGTAACAAAAAGGGCAAGGAGACTCTGTCCGCTATGGTCCGGGTCGCTGACCTGTCTCGATCTGGGTTTATGGCTGGTGACATCTCAACAGTGATGTCGCCGCGGACCGTGATCACCTGGGCAGAGAACGCGAAAATTTTCGACGACATTCCATACGCTTTTCGCGTCACATTTCTGAATAAATGCGATGAAACTGAACGGCCAATCGTTGCCGAATACTTCCAGCGCTGCTTCGGCGAAGAACTGCCGGACTCGGTCGCGGTCGCATAGCTGGAAGCCCGGCCATGCCGCCGCGCCAGAAACCTGACACAGATCCCAAACCGAAGCCGCCCAGTTCTAACAGAATCGGTGACAAAACAGCTGGGCGGGTTGAAACTCTAAAGACAGCGACAACTGCCGCGGTCAGAGCCCTTTCGGGCCAACCCGAAACCAACGTTTCATTCACGCCAATTACGACCAATCAGAAGAGCGGCGGGCCTGGATCAGCCGTCCGCTTACCCTTGCCACCAGCAAAGCTGACCCAAGAGAACGTGGTCCGCCTCCGCGGCTCCGCTGATGCCAGTGCGATGCGCTTGCGCCATCACAGTGATCGTGTCCATCAACGTCGCATGCCCCACGGTAAAGATGCCATCGATGCCTATAACGCGATGGAACAAACCCGGGTCGAAGTACTCGGGTCACAGGACTATATGGGTGTTGCCACAAACTTGGGGCGAGCGTTGGAGCAACGACTGTCGCTTGAGGGCTACCAAATGGCCCGCGCATCTGTGCAGATACAGATGCAAGACGCGCTCAAGGTCATGATTCACTCTAAGTGTGGCGTACTCGACCTCGGTGAAGCCGGCACTCACGTCCTCGAAGTCTCGGAACGAGAATATGGCGATGCACTTTCACCCTATCTCGACCGGTTGACGGAAAATTTGAGCGACCAACAATCGTTCTCAGACATTCTTCGCGAAATGATTGAGGTGCTCGACCTCGAGAAAGACGATGGTGGACGGGACCTAGACGAAGACGAAAGTCCGGACATGAACGAAGAGTCGGACTCAACCTCGGAAAGTGACGAGGGGGAAAGCGAAGGCGATGATCAGTCAGAGCCAGATGCCGGCGACATGGAACCGGAATCCGGTGAAACCGATGAAGATGTTCAACTCGGTGACAACGAAGAGGAATCATCCATTCCCTTCGCGATGGAGTCTGCTGAGGACCCTGGCAATGACGGCGAACAACCGAAACCTCAGGCTGGTCATAACCGAAGTGCCAAAGAAGAACGCTATCGGGTTTACACCACAGAATTTGATCAAATCGAAGATGCGAATAACCTATGTGACCCTGAGGAACTCTCCAGGTTGAGGGTTCAGCTCGACCGCCAGCTTGCCCATATGCAGGGCGTAGTTTCCCGTTTGGCCAACCGCCTACAACGCAAGTTGATGGCACAACAGGTTCGCAGTTGGGAGTTTGACCTAGAGGAAGGCTTGCTCGACACCAGTCGGCTTGCGCGGATCGTTGCAAATCCAACCCATTCTTTATCGTTCAAACGCGAGAAGGAGATGGAGTTTCGCGATACGGTCGTCACACTGTTGATCGACAATTCCGGGTCGATGCGAGGCCGCCCAATTACCATTGCGGCGATGAGTGCCGATATTCTAGCGCGTACTCTAGAACGGTGTGGAGTGAAGGTTGAGATTCTTGGATTTACGACGAGCCAGTGGAAAGGGGGACAATCCCGCAAGCAATGGGTCGACTCCGGCAAGCCTGCACACCCAGGACGTCTGAACGACCTGCGCCACATTGTCTACAAATCCGCCGATACGCCATGGCGTCGCGCCCGCAAAAACTTAGGATTAATGCTGCGCGAAGGAATTTTGAAAGAAAACATTGATGGCGAAGCTCTCGCCTGGGCTCATAGCCGTTTGCTCGGAAGATCCGAAGCACGCCGTATTCTCATGGTTGTCTCCGATGGCGCTCCAGTTGATGATTCGACTTTATCTGTCAATCCAGGAAACTATCTGGAAAAGCACTTGCGCGACGTCATCACATTTATTGAGACCCGGTCACCTGTTCAATTGCTGGCGATTGGCATCGGGCACGACGTTACTCGATACTATCGCAGGGCCGTAACTCTGATGGATGTGGATGAGCTGGGTGGCGCGGTGATGGCGCAACTCACCGACTTGTTCGATGAAGACGATGGCCGCCGCCCCGCTGCACGAGCAGCTGCCGTATTTTAACGACAGCGGGTTTACCGTGTACTGGGCTCAACCGACTAGGCAGCAACAGATTCTCCGTCGGCACCCTCGACCCGAACTTTATCGGCCTGAAAACACTCCGCAATATGATCGAACAAGACACGGATTCGCGCCGACCGGCTGACCTCCGCATGTGTGACCAACCACACCTCTACAGTGTGGAATAGCTTACTTGGTAGTATCCGTTCCAGTGTCGGGTCAGCGTCTCCTAAGAAGCAATCGATCATGGCCAAGCCGATCCCTGCCCGTGCCGCCTCATATTGGCCGACAAAACTGTTAGACCGGTGAATGATGTGATCCGCCTGAAACATGTTTTCCAGAACTTGAATATCTGAACGTCCCAGCAAACTCTCGTCAAAGCCGACATGGAAGTGAGATTTTAGATCGCTGACTTTGGCGGGCACACCATACTCGGCCAGATAGTCTGTGGAGCCGTACATACCCATTGCCAGACCGCCTAGCTTCCGGGCGATCAAGTCAGGTTGTTCGGGCCGGAACAAGCGAAGCGCGATATCGGCTTCTCGGCGCACGAGGTTTAACGCCCGGTTGTCGACCAGTATCTCCACCTGCAGGCGCGGGTATGCGGCATGAAACGACCGCAGATGCTGGGGCAGCCATTTTGTGCCGAGCCCTTCCGTACAGGACACCCGGACCAGGCCTTCAAGCGCATCACGCCCCGCGTCGGCGCGGCGCTCAATTGCCATTGCCGACGTCTCCATTTCACGGGCGTCCGCAAGGATGCCCTCACCGGTCTCAGTCATCAGCAAACCCTTAGGTGTTCTGAGAAATAGCGTCGCCCCCAGTTTCTCTTCCAGATCTGCGATTCTACGGCTGAAAGTAGGTTGGCTGACCTTTAGTTTACGGGCGGCGCCAGAAAGGCTGCCCGTTTCGACCACCGCGAGAAAATCACGAACCACCGACCAATCCATTTTTGAGCCTCCGTACTCTTTTTTCCCAGGGTTTACCTGCATTCAACTATCTATTCATATATTTTGTATCATATATGTAATTATAGTCAATTCCATTCATTTATTTTGCATACTAAAACATCGGCCATCAACAAAGTGAAGGAGATCGAGATGCTTACCGAAGAACGCTTTAGAACTGTGCTGGCCGCCCTGATTATCGCATTTTCGTGGACCTTGGCCGTGTCCGCACTGGCTGATGACACATCCTCCCAGACACCTGTATGGCTGTGGTCAGACGCAGCACCACTCTCAGGGGCCGCTGCAAAGGCCTTTGGCGACGGGAATTATGGTGCTGGTATGAGATTGACCCATCGCGGGCTGGCAAGTGCAGAAGACAAACGAGGCCGGCTCATCGCGCACCACAATCTCTGTCTTGCCCACGTGGCCAAAGCAAAGACACGCACGGCCCTACGCCACTGCCAGGAAGCTTGGCGCCTAGCGGATACCGGATTCGTCGTTGCCGGCCATAGCGTAGCAACAGCCGCCGAAGTGCTAGATGCCAACCTTACGGACGTGGGAATGACTGGGTTTGGCAGAATTCACTAGGTGAGTGGCCGCAGGGGCATTGTAAGCGCCCCTGTTCCATTCACTTTTTTCGCAATCCCTATCCGGATTTAGTGGATTCAACGGGCTTCGACACTGGCCTAAAACAGAACGCAGTGATCGCAGAAAACGGAATCCAATCTCAATGCCCATCGCAGCAGTAACACGCCTTCGTTTACGACCCGATGCTGGGCGGCTGTCCTTTTTCTGGCTCAGCCTTTTGTCCTGGTGGCAAGCCAGGCAGGCCGAAGGCAATATGGGCTCTCGGGTACGAAAAGCGACGCGCAACGAATTCTGGACTCTGACAGTTTGGCGCGACCAAGCCACTCTGATGGCTTTTGTCACCAACGGAACCCATCGCACTGCTATGCCCAAACTTGGCAAATGGTGCGACGAATCGTCTTCAGCCCGCTGGGAACTCGACGATTTTGAAGTGCCGTCTTGGCGCACTGCCATGACCGCGCTTGGGCGTTATGGTCGCATCCACCGGGTCGCGACGCCTTCACCGGCGCAGATCGCTGGCCTGCCCCTAGGTAGCAGAGAGACCTGTTAAACACCCAGATAGTCAACAGCAGGTAGTTCTAGGAATTGAAAAGAGGTATCCGTGACCAACGTTGAGTTTGATGTGCAAATTCTATGGCCAATTATTCTTGTTGTTGCTCTCACCATAGTCTCAGGGGCTTGGCTCCTGAGATTACGCATTCGGGCGCTGAAAGCTCGTGATGTACGAGTAGCCTTTTACACCAGCTACCGAGAAGGCGAGGAACCAGAGCAGGTCGCAGTTGCCACCCGGCATTTTTCGAATCTCTATGAAACACCGATTCTGTTTTATCTTGGATGTCTTATCGCTGGGCTTCTAGGCCCGGTCAGTCTTCTTACTTTGTCGGCGGCTTGGGGGTTTGCCGGCCTACGGATTGCACAAAGCCTGGTGCATTTGACCAGCAACAACGTCAGGTGGCGGGCCAACGCGTTTTGGGCCAGCTGTTTGATGCTATTTACGCTATGGGGCACCAATATCACTACCCTCATAGGTATGAGTGGGTAGGCGGACCGGATAAAACATCAGCCGCAAAAGAAAAAGGCCCGCTGAGCGGGCCTTCGTAATCGTGTGGTATAAAAACCCTTAAGCGGCTTTGGCTTGGGCCTTTTTTATACGGCGCTTAATTTTCACAGCCTCATCAGCCAACTCAACATCTTTAGCCGACAACAGATAGGCATCCAGACCACCGCGCTTCTCGATCGTCCGAAGAGTGCTGGTGGCAAGGCGAAGTTTAATCGGCGTATCCAAGGCCTCACTAAACAGCGAAACAACCTGCAGGTTGGGCAGGAAGCGCCGACGGGTCTTGTTATGGGCGTGGCTGACATTGTTGCCAGTCATGACCCCTTTACCGGTGATGTCACAGCGTCGCGACATGATCAAACTCCTATAGGTCCAGCCTTAGGGCAGGCCCCAAGGAAGGGCGGGTTTTAGCGGTGCGCTCTGGCTCCGTCAAGGGCTAGATGGCTGTTTTCTAGGGTTTACCTGACCCCGGACCCGCTTTCCCAACCCCGGTATCTTTCGCACGCCCATCCGATGGTTGCGGTTTCTCCTCTAGAAGCCCGCGGACAATAGCCAAGGCAATATACCGCCGGGCGGGATGGAGCATGGTTTCATCAATAACCCGCTTGGACCCCTGAAGCATGAGGGCATGATCAACCATGTCACGGCAGTCCCCCAGGTTTCCGCCCTTCACAGCATGTTTAGCGTCAAAAAGAGCGCCTGAAATATCCGGTTTTGGGACGTGGTCCGCGGTCTTGAGAGCGGCCTTTATATCCGCCATCCTCAAGTTCTTGGCTCGTCGCGCCTTGATCCTGGCTTCGAGTGGATCGGTGGCCTGCCTTGGTTGGCTGGACCGGCCACGCACCTCATTGACCGACTTGC
>WLXB01000133.1 GCA_012103295.1 Alphaproteobacteria bacterium
GCGCTCCAGACCGAACCACGTTTAACGATTCAAGCTATGCGTCATTTGCAGCTTACATCGCGGCACGGGAAAACAACCTAACCGCTCCCGCCTTGGCAATCGCCCCCGTCATTGGTGCCGTGGTGCACGGACTCAGCTCTCTTCATGGCTGCAGCCTGGCCCGCATGAGTGGCTCTGGACCAACGTGTTTTGGACTATTCGAATCGGCGGAAGAGGCTCAAGCTGGACGACTAGAGTTTAGCGAGCGTCATCCAGATTGGTGGGTCAGAGCGAGCCCCCTTGTAGTCAAAACTCCTAATTAGTATTGCCCCCATGTCACTGGGTGTAGAGCCCAGCCTCAGCAATGGTTGTGACCGAGCTCTCGACCTCCCGTGCTCGTGACTTGAATCCCGGGGTGGGGTCATTAGAGTCATATACATGAAACGCTTTTTTACCCTCCTGTCGATCTGCGGCGCCATGGCGCTTTCCTTTGTCAGCCCTGCGTGGTCGCAAGCCATTGTGACAACGGAACGGGTAACCGCAACATTGATGACGGAACGGCCAGCGGTCGCGCCCGGAGACACCATTTGGGTCGGACTCAAACTAGAGATGGCTCCCGGCTGGCACACCTACTGGCGCAACCCAGGTGATTCTGGCCTGGCGACAATGATCAACTGGAGCCTGGTCCCAGGTTTAGACGTTGGACCTATTCAATGGCCAACACCGGAACGTCAGCCCTATGGCACCTTGATGAATTTCGGGTACAGCGATGAAGTCACATTGCTCGCACGCCTTTCCGTCGCCGAAGACTCGCCAACAGGCAATGCCGCCCTGTCCGCTCGAGTTACATGGCTGGTTTGCGCTGACATCTGTATTCCCGAGGATGGTTCGTTTTCGATTCCGATCTCCGTTGATCCTACAGCCCCGCAAGCCTCGACCATCGATGGCGTTCATTTGTCCTCGGTCGCCCTCGCCTTGCCAGAGCCGGTGCCTGGCCTGGTCGGCGCATCAATGACATCAGAAATGTTGACCATTGATGCAGAGTGGACAAACGCACCCGATGGCGACGTCACGTTTTACCCTTACGCCACATACCTGATGGACAACACCGCGCCACAAACCGTGACGCCAACCTCTGATGGGTTTCGCCTCACCGTCGCAACGGTCCCTGACCCCGATCAATTGGAAACTCTTGGCGGACTCATCACAGTCGGAACCGGTGAAACCCAGCGCGCATTTGCGTTCGAAAATGCACCCGTGACTCTCGGAGCCGCATCGCCACCGGTGATGGCAATGGCGACACCTGATATGGGCCTGATCGCGGCCCTACTGTTCGCCTTTCTCGGCGGTATTCTCTTGAACTTAATGCCCTGCGTCTTGCCGGTTCTTTCTATAAAGGCACTGGCCATAGTTAAACATGGCGACAGTGGCAACACCCGGCGCGACGCCCTCGCCTATACGGCCGGTGTCATGGCGTCCTTCGGCGTTCTCGTCGCCGTACTCCTGATACTAAAGGCAGGCGGTGATCGCCTCGGCTGGGGATTCCAACTGCAATCTCCCGGCTTCGTAACGGTCTTGGCCTACATCATGTTCGCTGTCGGTTTAAGCCTGTCCGGGGTCTTCAATATCGGCAGCGGGTTGATGGGTTTCGGCGCAACCTGGATCAAAGGCGACGGCCCGGTCGGGTCGTTCTTGACAGGCGTCTTAGCAGCGGTTGTTGCAACTCCTTGTACGGCACCGCTGATGGCCCCAGCGATCGGCTACGCCCTGACCCAACCACCGCTTGTTGTCATTGCAGTATTTGAAGGGTTGGCCCTCGGTCTTGCCGCACCATTCTTGTTGATCGGATTTATTCCGGCTGTGGCTCGCGCACTGCCAAAGCCGGGCGCATGGATGGAGACATTCAAACAGGTTCTCGCCTTCCCAATGTATGGCGCCGCGGCGTGGCTGGTCTGGGTGATCGCGCAGCAGGTTGACCCGATGGGGTTCGCCGCGACACTAGCGGGTATCATACTCGTGGCCTTTACCGCCTGGGTCATTGGGCGCAACACAGGCGAAAGCCGCATGATCGGATCGGGAATAGCTATCGCGGCGGCTGTAGGCGCCCTTCTTTTGGCGGGCGTGCCCCAAGCCCCGACAGCACAATCTGCGCAGACCTCAAGTGCGTCAGCCAACTGGGAATCCTATACGCCAGCTAGGCTCGACGAACTTCGCGCCAGTGGCACGCCCGTGTTTATCAATTTCACCGCAGCCTGGTGTATTACCTGCTTGGTTAACGAGAAAGCCGTGCTCTCAAGCGCTGATGTGAAGGCCGCATTAGAGAACAAAGGCGTGGTTTACCTAAAAGCCGATTGGACCAACCGGGACCCCTCCATCACAACGGCTCTGGAATCTTTTGGCCGTTCCGGTGTGCCCCTCTACGTGCTTTATGACGCTGCCGGACAGCCTCAGGTCCAGCCACAAATCCTCACGCCAGGCGCTTTCCTAGAGGCCCTGGAAACCCTTTGATCCCCTCAGAAACCAAACCAAAAAACGCATAAAAATAGGCGTGAGCAAGGCGTTGCGGCGGCGCACACTTTCCCTTATGGTCCCGCCATTCCTTGGTGGGGCGTAGCCAAGTGGTAAGGCACCGGTTTTTGGTATCGGCATTCGCAGGTTCGATCCCTGCCGCCCCAGCCAACCAGTGTCCTTCGTTTTTACTTCATCCGCCGGTACTCGTGGTGCAATCCGCCTAAGTGCTGACGCTTGGCAATATCACCATCATGCTCAACAGGCCGCGGGATCGGGGAATTCTTATCTAGAGATAGATGAGTCCGAGCTCGATTATAGTATCGGGCATAATTCTTCAGCGTTCGGCGCAAGTGAGCTTCGCCAAAGATGATCGTATGATCAAGGCACTCTCGGCGGATTGAACCGATGACGCGCTCAACATATCCGTTTTGCCAAGGTGATCTGAATGCGGTCGGTCGATCCCTGATGCCCATTGAGTCTAACCGTCTCTTGAATACCCGACCGTAACTGGCGTCCCGATCGCGCACGAGATACTGCGGTGCGGTCTCCCAAGGAAAGGCTTGGCTGACCTGATTGGCAATCCAATCCGCAGTGGGGTGATATGTGGCGTTAGTCCAAACAAGTTTCCGGCTGCCTAAATGTAGAATTGCAATTCCATACAGAATCTTGAAGCTAGCAGTCGGAACGGTGAATAAATCAACGGCAGCGACCGCATCTTTGTGGTTGTTAATAAACGTCTTCCAACTCTGGCCGCTGGGCCGATAAGTTCGTTTGAGATACTTGCTCACCGTCGATTCGGATACGCCAAAACCCAGTTTCAGCAACTCTCCATGGATGCGTGGTGCGCCCCATAACGGATTGTCGCAGGCAATCATCTTGATGATCTCGCGTAGTTCTTTATCGATGATTGGCCGACCACCGAGATTACGGGACTTCCAGCGCCAAAGCAGCCTGAACCCGTGCCGATGCCATCTCAATACTGTCTCAGGCTTCACAATCACAATGGCATCAAGGACTGAAGGACACACCTTCGCCAACCAACTCAGGAACATCCGGTCTATGCGGGAAACCTGGATACGACCCGGACGTTTCCGCCTCAAAACCGAGACTTGATGCCTGAGCGCAATATTCTCGGCGGCAAGACGCTTCGGTGTCTTACTCAGAGCCAAGATTGTCAGGAAGAAAAGTGTCGCGAATTGGATCATGCCAATCGGATTACAGATGATCCAAGTTTATTTCAAGCGGATGAGGTTTTCGGGAAGGACAACCGGAATCATTTTCCGGTGCCTTGATACGCAAACCCCAACGGGTCAACACGACCCATGCTGCGGGCAACATCACCACGACCGTTGGGATTCCGATCAGCATCCATTGGGCAAAACTAATGCTTTGTGAAGCCTCACGTTCTAGAAACCCTATGACGATAAGATTTGTCGGCGTCCCAACTGGCGTGCCTAGCCCCCCAATCGATGCGCCATAGGCAACACCCAACAACAAAGCGATCGTGAAGGGAGCCCTGAACGCTTTTTCTCCAAGCACCGCGTAGGACACCGAAACCGCTATCGGAATCAACATAATTACTGTCGCGGTATTCGATATCCACATCGAAAGAACGGCTGACGCGATCATGAATCCGCCAATCAACGCCGACGGATGATTGCCCGCGCGCACGACTATATTCAACGCAATACGAGCGTGCAGATTCCAACGCTCGACTGACTTCGCTATTATAAAGCCGCCCATAAGCAGCAGCACAATCGGACTGGCGTAAGGAACAGCCACGTTTGCAATAGGTGCGACGCCCGTGACTGGAATCACAACCAAGGGAAGAAGCGAAGTGACTGGAATGGGAATCGCTTCGGTGACCCACCAGGAAACCATAAGAATCGCCAGCGATACGACGATCCAGCCATCGGGCGACAACCCCTCTGGCACCGGCAAGAGCTGCAGACCCAACCCGAAGACAACACCTATGGTCAGACCGACCCTTTGGCTCGCGCGCATAAACAACCTTTGTGCTTTGGCGTAATACCGCCGGGGCTACATTCTATGAATCAGTGTGAAACAGTCTAAGAACTTCCCATTGCACGCGCCATAGCTCAGTGCAGATTAGTGATCTAGCCACTCCGACACGATTCTGTTGAATTTTTCTGGCTGATTGAGGTTTGACAAATGAGCGGCGTCATCGATGACTTCGAGCTCACCATCCGCGACTGCTGATGCTATCTCACCCATAACTTCAGGTGGTGCGGCAACGTCTTCACTGCCTGTTATACAGAGGCACGGCGCCGCCAGTGACGGCAACTGAGATTCATAATTCAATGTCGTGAGTGCGGCTGCGCAACCGCTAAAACCGTCGACGCTGGTCCCAAGAAACATTTCTCGCACCTGCGCCAATGTCTGCGCGTTTTTGGGATCCGCCCGATACTCCTTGGTTAACCAGCGCCCAGACGACCCTTCCCATAGCGCGTCCATACCCTGTTGCGCAGCGATCTCAATCCGCTCTCGCCAACCGTTCGCGTATTCAGGCGTCGATTGAACCATGGCATCACAACAAATGACACGGCGCACTAGTCCGGGATGCCCGAGCGCGAGCCCAATCGCTGTAGCGCCACCAAGCGAAATGCCCATGACGTCGGTATCTTTGATTTCTAATACCTCTAATAGTCCGGCAAGGTCATCGACCAATGTTGAGATTGTATAATCACCGCTGGGCGCGTCGCTCCCGCCGTGACCACGCGTATCGTAGCGCAGCACCCGATGGGTCTGCTCGAGCACACTAATCTGGGGCGCCCACATCCGGTGGTCCGTGGCCAGCGAGTGCGATAGCACGATCCACGGCTTATCCGCAGTGCCATCAATGGTGTAGGCAAGTTTGATTCCGTTAGTGGCGGCAGTTTGCATTGCTATACCTTACAGATCAGTTTTAGACACTGATCAATGGATTGACTTCTGGAGTACCCTTTTCCGCTGGCAACACCAATGAGCGGCTAGAGAGCTCAGAGGTTTCTTAACACCCTTTACCTGTGCACAAGACATTGTCAAAGATGGATAGCACTTAAACCAATCGATCTGGCTGCCGGATTGCAGAGCCGGGCATCAAGGCCCGCACTCTTATTCTGCAGTTGGTAGGTAAACAGAGAACGTGCTCCCCTGCCCCACTTCAGAGCTGATCTCCAAAACACCGCGGTGCCGATTGACGACATGCTTTGTGATAGCAAGACCCAGGCCCGTGCCGCCCAGCTCCCGGCTCCGCACCGTATCAACGCGGTAAAAGCGTTCCGTCAGACGAGGCAGGTGAATAGGATCAATTCCGGGACCCCAATCTCTAACTTGGAATCTAACAGCCGCCCCCTTTAGGCCTGGCGCTGGCATGCCTTCAATTTTTTCTGCAAAGACTTGAATCTTGGGGCCACCGTAGCGCGCAGCATTAGCCAACAGGTTTTGGAATACCTGTTGGAGTTCGCTGTCATCACCGATAACGGTGGGAAGATCATCAGGGACGTCGAAATCAATCTCGACGCCTTGCCCTTCCTGGCCAACGGTGAGCCCGCTAACTACGCGCCTCAGAACAGAAACCATATCGACAGGATCAGCTGGGGCGATATGTTGATTCACTTCGATTTGGGACAATGAAAGTAGGTCGCTAACGAGCGTTGTCATCCGTTTGGCTTCGACGCTTGCTAAATGTAGGAACTTGTCCTGCCCTTCAGGATCATCTTTGGCAGGGCCCTGGAGAGTTTCGATACAACCAGCCAACGTAGCAAGAGGGGATCGAATTTCGTGACTTGCATTCGCGACAAAATCGACCCGCATGCGTTCACCACGGACGACCTCGGTAATATCGCTGAAAACAATCAGAATGGCATCGTGTTCGACTTTAGGATCAGAGGCGACGACGTGGCAGAGAAAGGTTTGCTCATTTGGGCTGCCCAGCGACAATTCTATATGTGCGCTTTCGTGACTCACCAACACTTGATCAACGGCTGCAATGAGTTCTGGGTGTCGAATGGATAAAACCAGGTCGCGTCCGAGCGCACTATCTCCAGCCAGACCTGCGGCCGCCCTATTGTGACGAACAACCCTCCGTTGGGAGTCAACTTGAAGAAGCGGCATCGGAATTTTATCAATGAGTAGATCTAGCTCAGCTTGTATCTGCCGCCCTGCAGCTGAGTAACGCCGAACAAGTCGACTTGTACCATTTAGAATCTGGGCGAAACTCTCACCCCACATCGGCCCCGTTAACTCCGGCGGGGGGGCGTCCGGTACTTCCTCGAGCGAGGAAAAGTAACTTACAACACCATCGAGATCTTTGATCGGCCTGTACAATAGGAGTACGAGACCGGCGGTGCCGAGAGCCCATACCGCCAAAGCTTGGGTTAAGCCCGCCCAGCCTAAGAATACAAGGGCCAAACCGCCGAGACCAAAGGGTACGGAGAGAACAAAAGCGGTTCGCAGTAGCCTCCGTAAGAACATGCAGGTTTTCCTGTATAACGGGAGCTGCCAATCATCAACTCGATGGGCTGCATCTATTCCGAATCGGCTAAAACTGCAATGTCTCGCGCGACCAATATTCGGAAAACATCAGGGCTTGGGCCTCCAGACAATGCCGTCAGCCTATGATTTCAGCCATATATCAACTCACATAGTGAATATTAGCCATGTTTCGCGCCGTCATCGGTCCAAATTCTGGGCGGAATGGCTTACTATTCGAATCTGATTTTTCGGGGGAGAAACTAAATGACCATCAACAGCAAGGCCATTCAGTCCGGTGCGCCATTTTTAGCGGCGCTGGCAATGTCCACATCACTTATCGCACCTGAGGCCCTTGCCCAGAATCTTGCGATTGAAGAAATCACCGTCACAGCGCGTAAGCGATCTGAATCGCTTTTGGAAGTACCTCTTGCAATTACAGCATTCACTGAGACTGACCTTGAACGGCAAAACATTCAGGCTTTGGAAGATTTAGCGCAGTGGACTCCGTCGCTGCAGTTCCAGGACGTCAACGGCGCGTTCCAGAACCCAGCCATTCGCGGTTTGACACAGACCGATCAAAGCTCACCCCAAGGCAATGTGGGTGTTTTCATCGACGGCGTATATTTAAACAACCGCTCCGGCTTGGAGTTTGGCCTTCTTGATCTGCAACGAATTGAAATCGTCAAAGGCCCCCAAAGCGCCCTATACGGACGCAACACCTTTGGTGGTGCGATCAATTACGTCACCAAGCAACCGGAGCTTGGCGAATTTGGCGGTCGCATCGAAGGCACTGCAGGCACCCGGGACCGCTATTCCCTCTCAGGCAATTTGAATATTCCTCTCGGAGACGTTGCAGCGATTCAACTGTTCGGCGGTTTCAGTGAATTTGACGGCACGATTCCCAATGTTCGAACGGGCGAGCGCCTTGGCGGTTGGAATACGCGGGACGTGTTCGGCGCGAAAATTTACGCTGAGCCGACAGAAAACACACGCGTAACCCTGTTTGCAGCCCGCAATAAGGTTGATAACGAAACACCCGCATTAGCCTTGTCAGATGCCGCCACTAACAATTGTGGATCTGATACCGTCAATCCGTTCGGCGTACCCCGTCAAACTCTGTTTTGTGGTCTGCACGACCGAGCAACAGAAGTTAACCTATCTGAAGGTGCACAGGGCCTGATTGGTGCTAACGATCTCTTCTACGCGAAACTCGAACATGATTTTGATTTCGCAACCTTAACCGCCTTAGCCAGCCACACGGATTCAGGGTTCACGCTACAAGTCGACACTGCATCGAACCCCAACGCCATCAACATTCCATTCTTTATCCCAGGCCTGTCAGTCCAGTCGCTAATTGATGCTTCAACTCCAAAGGGCGATGCAGACAGTTATGAAATCCGATTGGCGAGCGCGGACGATAGCGCTATAGGCTGGACCATTGGTGGCTTCCACTACAACAGCTTCGATATCGATACCTTGGGTGTGTTCTTCTTGCCCCTAGGGGACCCGAACGGTGAAGCAGTTCCGTTCTTTGAACGGCAACGCGTTGTGCGCACCAAAGCAACATCAGTCTTTGGATCTCTAGACTACGATTTCACCGATCAACTCACGGCGTCTGTTGAATTGCGCTACACCGATGAAAAACTGGAGCTGATCAATTCCACTACGGGTGAAGAACAGAAGTTCGACTTCTTTGCGCCGCGGTTCACGATCGACTATCAGGCCAATGATGACCAACTGTTCTATGCCAATGTCGGCCGCGGTGTAAAAACCGGCGGCTTCAATACCAATGTGGCCGAAGGACTGGCAGAGCGAACATTTGGTGAAGAAACCAACTGGACGTTTGAAATTGGCAGCAAATCCACGTTGTTTGATGGTCGAATGGTCGCAACAGTTTCCGCATGGTACGTCGATTGGAAAGACCTTCAGGTTCAAACAGCGGTCGCCAACTCGCCAGTTTCTGCAGTTCAGAACTTTGGCGAAGCCCGCTCCATCGGTATCGAGCTGGACACAAGCATTAATGTGACCGAAAACTTTGTTGTCCGTGGTGCTGTCGCAGTGATGGATCCACAATACAAAGATGGTTTCATCGAAGGGGAAGCAACAGCTGCCTGTGGTGAGTTTGTTAACACCATCATCACCACGCCAGGCTGTTCTGCAGAAGTTGGCGGAAACACCATCAGCCGGACCTCTGATTTCCAATTCTCAGTGTCTGGTACGTACACCGTTCCTGAAATCTTCCAAGATTATGACATGTACGTCCGCGCCGACTTCTCCCACGAAGCAGAGAAATTCGATACCGGCCTCAACTTTGCGAGCCAAGGCGACATCAACCTTGCTAACGCTCGCGTCGGGTTCGTCAATGAGAACTTAGAAATCGCGTTCTGGGTTGACAATGTGTTCGATAGAAGCTGGAACCGGCGCGTGACATCAGTGCCCTTTACCGCAGAGGGTGCGCCTAACAGCGGCGTCGTGCAGTATCGCGTATACCCCGGTGACACCCGCACAGGCGGCGTTGATATACGCTTGAACTTCTAAGACGAAGGAACGACCAAAAAATCTGGGGGCAGAACTTTTTAGTTCTGCCCCTTTTTTATATCTGACTCAGGCAGTGCAAAGGCAACGTAA
>WLXB01000013.1 GCA_012103295.1 Alphaproteobacteria bacterium
TTGTTGGCCGGGTTACCAACATCACCGATTACGGCGCCGTTGTAGAACTGGAGGCCGGTGTTGAAGGTCTCGTCCACGTGTCGGAAATGAGTTGGACCAAGAAGAACGTCCATCCTGGAAAAATCGTTTCTACGAGCCAGGAAGTGGAGGTCATGGTCCTCGACGTGGATCAAGAGAAGCGCCGTATTTCGCTAGGCCTCAAGCAGTGCATGGACAACCCATGGACAGCGTTCAAAGACAAATTCCAGGTCGATACGATCGTCGAGGGCGAGGTCAAGAACATTACCGAGTTCGGTCTGTTCGTTGGCTTGGACGGCGAAATCGACGGCATGGTGCATTTGTCGGACCTATCATGGGACAAGGACGGCGAGGAAGCCGTTGCTGGTTTCAATAAGGGTGACATTGTCAAAGCGAAGATCCTTGATGTCGATATCGACAAGGAACGCATCAGCCTTGGCATCAAGCAGCTAACGGACGATCCGTTTGCTGAAGCGATGGGAGATCTAAAGCGTGGCCAGGTGGTGACCTGTGTTGTACAGGCCGTCATGGATGCCGGTCTTGAGGTCACAATCAGCGAAGGCATTACGGGCTTCATTAAGAAGAACGACTTGGCTCGCGAACGGTCTGAACAGCGTCCGGATCGTTTTGCTGTTGGCGAAAAGGTCGATGCCCGGATCACCAGCATCGATAGTAAAACCCGTAAACTCAATCTATCGATCAAGGCCCGCGAGGTTGCTGAAGAGAAACAAGCGATGGCCGACTACGGGTCAGCCGATTCGGGAGCATCGCTTGGTGATATCCTTGGCGCGGCACTCAAACGTAAGGAAACTGCGGATGATGACGACACAGACGATCAGTCTGAAACCGAGGAAACAAGCGAATAAAACCACCCGCTAAACACTGGACTACGGTGAGAAACGCGCCTCTTTGTGGGGCGCGTTTTTCTTTGTGAAAGCGGAAAAAACGATGTCATATGAACGGCTTAGACTTGACTCCCGTTGTCGCACTTCGCATGCTCCGCCCCAGTAACAGGTCATAAAGACCGGACGGGCAGACAGGGATGCCAGGGGATGACCAAGTCTGAACTCATTGCACGCATCGCGGAGAGAAATCCGCATCTTTTCCAGCGTGACGTGGAGCGGATCGTCAGTACAATTTTCGATCAAATCTCGGCGGCTCTGGCACGCGGGGACCGGGTCGAGTTGCGCGGATTTGGTGCCTTTTCTGTAAAGCATCGTGATTCTCGCGTTGGACGCAATCCGCGCACCGGTGCCGCGGTCAACGTGTCAGAAAAAACGGTACCCTATTTTAAGACGGGTAAGCAGTTGCGCGATTTGTTGAACGGGTCACCATCAACAGATCAACCCATTTCGTCGCCGGACCCATCGTCTTCGGCACCGCCGTCATCAATCGCATAGGTTGGTGAGGCCAGAGAGGCACTCATGCGTTTGCTTACTTGGCTCGTTGGTGTGGCAGTGGCTGTCGTCACGGTCCTGTTCGCCATATCGAATCGCTCACCGGTCTCGATCACGGTCTGGCCATTCCCTATCGCCGTGGACGTTGGTCTGTATATCGTTGTGTTGGCCGCCGTTTTTGCTGGCTTTCTGGTTGGTGCTTTAGCGACTTGGGTTGCCGCCGGAAAACATCGCCGCCGGGTTCGTAAGCAGCGCGTTGAGATACGAGCTCTCGAGGGTGAATTGAGCGACGTTCGTGCCCGTCTCGTCGAAAAGAAAAAATCTGGCGCGAACAACGGATAGAAATATGCGGCCAACAGCCTGCGAAAATGAAGGAGTGCACTGATGACCTCATCTGACCAAGAACTCCGCAATCCCATTTTTTGCGCGATCGATACCTCTGATCTGGGTACAGCGACGACCTGGGCGGCGCGTATTGGCGACCATGTTGGGGGTATTAAGCTCGGCCTTGAGTTTATTTCTGCCCACGGCCCGAAGGGTGTCATGCAGGTCATGAAAGCATCTGGCCTGCCGGCATTTCTTGATGTCAAATTTCACGACATTCCTAATACCGTGGCTGGGGCCGTGCGGGCTATTGCTGCCGTCAAGCCGTATATGATCAACGTTCATGCTGGCGGCGGTCGGGCGATGATGCGGGCGGCGGCAGAGGCCGCCTCAGAGGCCGCCTACGAGCACGTCGTGCCCCGCCCTCTCGTAATCGGTGTGACCATTCTTACCAGTCTGGCGGACGATGACTTGGCAGAGGTCGGTATGGCCGCCTCGACAGCTGAGCAGGCGGTGCGGCTAGCAGTGCTCGCGAAAGAATCTGGCCTCGACGGGGTGGTGTGTTCCCCACTGGAAGCCTCCCGTATTCGCTCTGAATGCGGACCTAACTTCAAACTGGTGACGCCGGGGGTCCGGCCAGAATGGGCCGCGGCCAATGATCAAAAGCGCATCATGACGCCAGAACAGGCGATTGCTGAAGGGGCCGACTATCTGGTAGTTGGGCGTCCCATTACCGCGGCCGATGATCCTTCGGCTGCAGCCCAAAGAATAGCAACGGCGCTGGCCGCCTAAGCTTAAAGAGCAATATTGTGAGCGTAGCAGTAAAAATTTGTGGTCTCGGCGATCAGGAGTCCGTCGACGCGGCTATTGAAGGCGATGCCGATTACCTTGGCTTTATGTTCTTCGCGGCATCCCCCAGGCACGTCACAGCTGATCTGGTCGCAACACTTGTCGAGGACGCGCCGGAAGAGGTCGCCCGGGTCGGTGTCTTCGTTGATCCGTCTGACGCGGAGCTTGACCAAGTCTTGAGCCATGTTCGGCTCGACTACATACAGCTGCACGGCAGCGAGTCACCGGAACGGATTGATGAAATTCGATTGGCTTTCGGTTTGCCCGTGATTAAGGCGATTGGTGTAAGCGCCGCCCACGATGTGGAGGCCGCATCGGTCTTTACTGATCATGCGGATATGCTGTTGTTTGATGCCAAGCCTCCGCCAGGTGCAGATCGGCCGGGTGGCAATGCGCTGGCCTTTAACTGGGACCTCATGACCAGCTACACCGGGACGTTACCCTGGATGTTGGCTGGTGGTTTAATCCCTGAAACGGTGGCTGACGCCATAGCCAAATCCGGTGCGGCAGCGGTGGATGTGTCCTCGGGTGTGGAATCGAGTCCTGGCCGAAAAGACCCAACTCTGGTTACCGCATTTTTGAAGGCGGCGAAGGGCATGGGCTAGAAGCTCCGAAGCGGCTTCAGTTCGGTCTAAGACCCTGATTTTCCGAAGAGTTCTTTTTGCTCATCCGCCAGGGCTGCGCTATAAGACCGGCCCACGGTAGAGCCCCATCAGGACAGACGAAGCATATGGCGGAAGCCAGCAACACGTATCGCGACGGCCCAGACGACATGGGTCATTTTGGCCTATTTGGTGGTCGTTATGTCGCCGAGACCCTGATGCCCCTGATTTTAGAGGTAGAGCGGGCCTACGATGACGCTTGCGCGGACCCGTCCTACGCCAAGGAATTGGACTCTTTCCGCACCACCTATGCTGGACGTCCAAGCCCATTGTACTTTGCTGAGCGACTGACCGAGCACTTTGGCGGCGCTAAGATTTACTTTAAGCGCGATGAGCTCAACCACACCGGTTCCCATAAAATCAATAACTGTCTTGGCCAAATCTTACTGGCGAAGCGCATGGGTAAAACGCGTATCATCGCGGAAACCGGTGCTGGTCAACACGGTGTCGCAACGGCAACCGTATGCGCGCGATTTGGTTTGGAATGTGTCGTGTACATGGGTGCCAAAGACATCGAGCGCCAAAAGCCCAATGTCTTTCGAATGAATCTCTTAGGCGCGGACGTCCGTGCCGTCGAGAAGGGGTCTGCCACCCTTAAAGAGGCAATGAATGAAGCCCTGCGCGACTGGGTCGCCAATGTTGATGATACCTATTACCTCATTGGCACGGCAGCAGGGCCACACCCCTATCCCACTATCGTGCGCGATTTCCAATCTATAATTGGTGAAGAAGTTCGCGAACAGATGGAGGCGGCAGAGGGGCGCCTGCCAGATACGTTGGTTGCGTGTATCGGTGGCGGTTCCAATGCCATTGGGCTGTTTCATCCGTTCCTTGATGATTCAGATGTTCGTCTTATTGGAGTTGAGGCCGCAGGCAAGGGTATCGATACAACAGAACATGCCGCGTCAATTTCAGGGGGTAACCCGGGCGTGTTGCATGGCAACCGCACCTACTTATTGCAAGAGGACGGCGGCCAGATTCGCGATGCGCATTCTATCTCCGCGGGCTTGGACTACCCTGGCATTGGGCCGGAGCATGCTTGGCTGCATATGCAGGGCCGCGTTGATTACGTCTCGGCGACGGACCAGGAAGCTTTGGCTGCGTTTCAATTGTGTTCCAAGCTTGAAGGAATCATTCCCGCTCTAGAGCCGTCGCATGCGCTTTCTTATGTCGGGAAAATCGCTCCTGAATTGTCCGCTGATCACTTGATTGTCATGAACCTATGCGGCCGTGGCGACAAAGACGTGTTTACGGTTGCCGATGCTTTGGGCACCGAAGTGGGGGCGGAGTCATGAGTGCTTCCGTCACAGAAAGCCGGCTGACCCGGCGGTTCGAAAAACTGAAGGAAAAAAACCGCGCGGCGTTGGTGACGTTTATTACCGCGAACGACCCAGACCCCAAGTTATTTCGCCAGCTTCTTGAGGGCTTACCGACCGCTGGGGCAGATATCATTGAATTGGGAATGCCGTTCTCTGATCCCATGGCAGATGGGCCGTCCGTTCAGCTCTCGTCGCAACGCGCTCTTCTAGCGGGTGTCAGCATTGATGATGTTCTCGGTGCTGTCGCCGACATGCGTGAATGGGAGATGGATACGCCTGTAATACTGATGGGTTATTACAACCCAATTTACCGGTATGGACCGGCTGAATTTTCTGAGGCCGCTGCGAATGCTGGCGTCGACGGCGTAATCATCGTTGATTTGCCACCTGAAGAGGCTGAAGAACTAAATCACCATTTACGCGCCAACAATCTGCATATGATTTTTCTAGCCGCGCCAACGACAGATGAGACTCGTCTGCCGCGAGTTCTCGATCACGCCAGCGGTTTTGTCTACTACGTAGCCGTAAAAGGCGTGACAGGGACAAAGTCTGCGGACATATCAGAAGTCAGTGCGCGTGTTGCGGCGATGAGAAAACAGACGGACTTGCCACTCGGTGTCGGCTTCGGCATCCGCACCGCCGCCCAGGCAGCTGAAATGGCTCAATTCGCCGACGCAGTCGTTATTGGTTCGGCAATCGTAGATATTATTACGGACGGTATAGACGGCGATCGACGCCCGCAGCCTGGATTAGCGGCGCGCGTGCTCGATTTTGTCAAAGATTTAGCGAACGGCGTTCAGACAGCACGGCTCGGCGGTGCTGAAAACGCGTCAACAGGAGCGGGTGCATGAATTGGCTGACGAACTTTGTTCGGCCCAGAATTAAACGATTGGTGCAGCCAAGAGAGGCACCCGACAACTTGTGGCACAAGTGTCCGGGCTGCAGTGAAATGGTGTTTCACCGCGAACTCGAAAAGAGCTTGCGTGTCTGCCCGCATTGCGATCATCACATGCGTCTACCGGTTCGGCAGCGCCTCGAGATTTTATTCGACAACAAAAAGTGGACGGAGATCGAACTGCCGTCGGTTGCTGTCGATCCGCTCAAATTCAAAGATCGGAAAAAGTACGGCGATCGTCTCAAGGATGCTCAATCTAAGACAGGATCCAAAGACGCCATAGTTGTTGCCCACGGCACGATGGGCGGAATTAACGTTGTGATTGCAGCGTTCGAGTTTGGTTTTCTCGGTGGCTCGATGGGGACGGCGGTCGGTGAAGGCATCGTAGCGGCTGCTGAACTTGCAGTTCTACAGGAAGCGCCCCTTATCGTTATTCCATCATCCGGCGGTGCGCGCATGCAAGAGGGCATTTTGTCCCTCATGCAAATGGCGCGGACGACCGTTGCGGTTGACCGTGTGCGTGAAAAGGGCTTGCCCTATATCGTTCTTTTGACCGATCCCACAACGGGCGGCGTAACCGCATCCTTCGCCATGCTAGGGGATATCCAGGTTGCTGAACCCGGCGCGATTATCGGATTTGCCGGCGCGCGGGTGATTGAGCAGACCATTCGAGAAACGTTGCCTGATGGGTTTCAGCGCGCGGAGTATTTGTTAGAGCACGGTATGGTGGACATGGTTGTTCACCGGGCTGACTTGCACGATTCTTTAGTTCAGTTGCTGGGTTTGCTCCTGCACCGCGATCCTGCGGCCCCCGTCTTGTCCCTCGAGAGCGGTGATCGGAAGCGGCGGCGCAATCGAACGAAACAGGATGCCGAGCGATTGCTGTCGTCTCCTCCCGACCCGTCAATTCCCGATGAGAGCCTATTTGAATCCGAAGACGAAGATGGGTCAGATAAGTCCTGATCGAAGTTATGCGCAGTGATCCACCGGATCTTGTATCCGCACTTGAGCGTATCAAAACGCTTCACCCGAAAGTCATTGACCTATCGCTCGGTCGCATCGAGCGCCTTTTGGCGGACTTGGGCTCGCCACACCTTCGTGTTCCCCCCGTCGTTCACGTCGCTGGAACCAACGGTAAAGGCTCAACTATTGCGATGATGCGGGCGGTACTGGAGGCATCCGAATACCGGGTGCACGTCTATACGTCACCGCATCTGGTCTCGTTTACGGAACGCATTCGCCTCTGCGGCGACCTCATAGACGCCACGCTATTGGCCGAATTGATCAGTCACGTTGAACACGTTAACGGTGATGCGCCGATCACTTTTTTCGAAATCATTACGGCTGTTGCCTATCTGGCCTATGCACAGATACCGGCGGACGTCTTGTTGTTGGAGACTGGTCTCGGTGGCCGTCTAGATGCCACCAACGTTGTTCCTCACCCGCGGGCGACCGTGCTTACGCCAATCGCCATGGACCACATGGGCTACCTTGGTGACAGCCTGGCAGAGATTGCTGGCGAGAAGGCTGCAATCATGAAGACGGGTACACCTTGCATCAGTGCGGCTCAGCCCCCTGAAGCAAAAGCAGTCATCAACCAAACAGCGTCTGACGCCGGCGTAGACGTCGCCTGGCGAGGAGAGGATTGGACCATTGAGGACGACCCATTCGGTACGGTGCGCTACCAAGATGCGCAAACGGAATGGTCGCTGCCGCGGCCTGCTCTCGCCGGTTCACACCAGATCGACAATCTCGGTGTTGCTTTAGCGACTCTGGCGCGTTTGCCATTCGCCATACCTGGATTCGGACTGCGTGGCGGTATGCGTCAGATTGAATGGCCAGCCCGGCTGCAGAAGCTGACCGAAGGTTCTCTCGTCACTCGTAATCCACTGGGATGGGAACTGTGGCTTGATGGCGGCCATAATCCGTCAGCTGGAAGCGTCTTGGCGCACTGGCTAGAGGTCGAGCCTGGTCCAACTGTCGCGATTTGCGGCATGATGGCGGGTAAGGATATCGGCGGGTATTTGAAACCACTTGCGCCTTTTCTATCAGTCTTGGCAACGGTGCCAATTCCAGGGCATGACGGCTACGCTACACCAGATGACTTGGCTCAGATCGGGCTGGGCGTTGGCCTAAAACAGGTTGTGCCGTGCCCGGACGTTGAAGCCGCGATTGCCGCTCTGCAGCCTCATCTGAACGGATCAAATGGTCGCATTTTGATCTGTGGGTCTTTGTATCTTGCCGGTGAAATTCTGAAAACCCACGGGTAGAGACTAGTCCGATATCATGACGACACCGAGTTCAAGCAGCTTTGCAAGTTGCTTCGTGCGGATATGCATGACGCGGTCATTCAGATGTTGCTGAACCTCTTTGCGCGATAGCGACCGACCACCAAGAATAACTTCTCCGTCGTCTCCACCAATCAGTTTTGTCACCAGTTTAACCGCGCTGTCCCAACCCTTTTCGCAAATCGCCAAAAGGAGCATGGCATCAATGTTGCTCATCTCTATGGCTGTGCCCGCGTTTGGCGCGGCGAGGGGGAGGCGAGGCAGGATCATGCCGAATTCTTTGACCAACCCGCGATTGAATGCAGCGCCGATGGGACGGCCAGGTCAACCATGTTGAGAAACAGCGTGGCGCAGCCAGCAAACTTCAGCCCGCCCTGCTCTAGCGCCTGCCTTACCTCAGCAAAATGAAAGGCCCGCAGGTTTTCATTGAAGTACTCGTGGGCCATGTAGCGTAGGTCCAGCCGCTCGAGTTGCTCTACCGCCTCGACCAATGCGGGATTGTCTCTAAAGTATTTAGCTTCCGCGTCTTTGAGTTTGGTCAGCCATTTCAGGCCAGCTTCGGCCCGCTCAACGGAGTTCATGTTGTCGGGTGTGAGCGAGTAGATCATATCCCGCATGGGCAGTTTGGCGGCCCACCCCGGCATGGCGTTGTACCCCGTTAGCAATATGCCGCCGGGCTTTAGGCGTTTGATGGCATCCTCAAGCAAGGCTGATCGCGTTGCTTCGTCCACCCAGGAAAGCACGCCATGCATCACCGCAAAGTCGAGCGGGGGTAAATCGTCCTCCTCAAGCTGGGTAAAGCTTTTGCACATGAAGGTCGTGTTTTCGAGGCCGCCACGGAGCGAAAGAGTTTCTGCGGTGCGGACGTGGGCATTCATGAAATCAATGCCGTAGAACTGAGCGTGGGGATAGCATGCTGCGAGCACGTTGGCCGTAATGCCATTGCCGCAGCCGTAGTCGCACCACGTGAAAGGCTCATCAAGAGGCCGGGGCCTAAAGCCGTTGAAAGCGCACGCCAAGTTCATGTGCGCTGGTGCGTGGTCGGGGTAATACTCCGCCACATAGGCCGTATCGGTTACATAGCCGTCGCTCATAAACCCCCCACAGATTAGCCGTTTCTCTTCTGGTTTGTTTTACCGTGTTTTTAGTCTTGGAATCAAAAGCCCCGCCACAATGGGCGGGGCTAATGCTGTGAATTGTTCTAGATCATCCTATTGATGATTCGACCCACTCAACTAGCTTGCTCTTTGGCAAAGCGCCAACCTTTGTGGCAGCCACTTCGCCATCTTTGAACAGGATGAGCGTCGGAATACCACGAACGCCATATTTGGTCGGAATATCGGGGTTCTCATCGATGTTGACCTTGGCGATGGTGACTTTCTCGCCCATCTCGGTATCCATTTCGTCGAGAATGGGCCCAATTTGTTTGCACGGGCCACACCACTCCGCCCAGAAATCCACTAGAACCGGCCCGTCGGCTTTAAGCACGTCGGACTCGAAGGAATCATCGGATACGTGTTTCATGAACAATCGTCCTTATTTTGGCTAAAATCTGAGGGCGGAAAAGCCCATTGATGTCTCAATCTAGGAACGGCTCGGGCGGGGGTCAAGCAGGGGGTGTGACACGGTCTTGTGAGCGCCTGAAAAGATCACCCTGCGGCGATAGCGAGCGCTTAGCTGCGCCAGCGCAATGTCACAGGCTCTATGGGGTTATGGAAAGGCCGCCCATCCCTCTGGGCCTGCTGCCACTCTTTTTTGAGCCGGAAGTACCAACGAATCTGAGTGTCGGCGTCCTCAACAAGCATGGTGTCCGGGTTGAATGCTTGACCGTCTCGCATGTCTTTGACCGCGTCTGCATCTTGGTTAAGAAACCTTCGAGCGATCAAACGAACGAGGCCACGGAGGGCTGCGCCGCCGGGGATATTCCAATACATGATGTGGTGAACTGCGGTGGTGTCAGCTGCTACGGGTGTGCAGGCGGTTAGTCCGCAGTATGTCGCTTTACCGGTCGTCGCATGTTCGATGCGAATACCTGGAAGCGCGTAACTGATCTCCGTTTCCGGTGCACCCCCTAGAAACAGCCGATAAGCGCGAGCGTTGCCTGAGGCAACATGCCGGTCCATGCGCCATCCCAACGGGGTAGGTGAAAACACTTTCTCTTTGTCACGTACATCTCGATGCCCGCGCCATACGGAAGATGCGTGGACAAAAGCGCCGTGGGCCGGGTCCATCAGGCCTGTGATGGCAAGATCTATATTGCAGTGAAAGGTTCGTCGGAGGTGCAATTGGAACCGATTGCCAATATCTAGTACGGCTGGCACGGTCGGTAAGTTTTCAGCATCCGTCTTGTCACCGATAAACACCCAAATGATGCCATTAGATTCACGTACGGGGTAAGGTCGTGCGCGAATATCGTCTGCTTGCGGTCGTTGCCCCTCTTTTTGGGACGGGATAGTTGTGCACTGCCCGTTCGTTGCAAATCGCCAACCATGATAGGGGCACTCAACGGTCTCGCCGTCGAACATGCCGCGTGACAGAAGTGTGCCGCGATGTGGGCAGGTGTCACTCAAAGCAAAAACAGCGTCGGTCGCGTCCCGTCCAATAAGCACGGGCTTGCCCAGTAAGGTGCGGTGGATTGTCTTGCCGCGTTTCACGTCTCCCGCAACTGCGGCAACGTACCAAAAGCCGTGCAGAAATGCGTCCGAGTCTGTCTGAGTGTTATTCATGGCGCGATGGTGACCATCGGCGCTAGAAAATCAAGGGGCGTGTCAGTCATCCTCAGCGTCCCGATCCCACGCAGCGTCTAGCATGGTTCCTGGTAGCTCAGTAATAAAGGGGCCATCCGTCCACAACAGAATGCAACGGATGGTCCGATCAGGATAAATTTCTGTGAGCGCCGCGCGGTAGGCGGCCATCTGGAATTGGTAGGCAGGATTCACGGCCTCCACTGTGCGCGGCGGCGGACGATTGGTTTTGAAGTCAACGATCATCACGTCACGATCGGTGACAACCAGACGGTCGACCTGTCCGGATAAAACATGACCATTGATCAATCCGGTGACTGGCACTTCAGCCTTTGAGCCCACTCCGAAGAGGGGGGCGAAATCGCTGTGCTCAAGCACGGCTATGGTTTCATCGGCAATGGCGCTGATCTGTTCGGCTGTCAGCGACCAAACAGGCCGGGCAAGAAACGCGTCTGCGGCGGCCCTGCGGGAGTCGATTGGGAGGTCGGGAAGGCTTTGCAGCAACCGGTGAATTAACAGCCCCCGTTGGAATCGGTTGGTTTGTGTTTGACCCAACGGGGCGGCGACCGGCGGGTCTTCGGTGGCTGGTCGAGACGGCGCTAAGGGTTTTGGTGGAGCTGGCTCAACAGCGGCGGCCTGTCGTGCCCAGGGCAATGTTGCAGGAATTTCAGGAACAGCGTCTTCGGGAATCCCTAAGTTTTCTGGCGTAGTTGTTTGCGCGTCTGAAAGATGAAACACCGTTCCGTCCTCCAAGCCCGAATGCGCCAAGAAAGGGTCGGTTATTGTATCTGCGATCGGTTCGAGCGCTGTTTTTATAAGATTGTACCAGCACGTCTGCGGGGCGGTGCGGGCGGTGTTCCACCCACACACATACAGCCGATCTTCTGCCCGAGTCATCGCGACGTAAAGCAGGCGGCGGTACTCGCGGTCACGGGCGGCATCGGCGTCGGTTTTCGATTTCGTTGTGATGCTATCCCGGTCTGCCGCGCTTGGAGCCCAGAGCATGAGCGGAGAGCCGCTGTTGTCCGTTGTCCACAATAGCTGTTCGCCATGGGTTGGGATCTGCAAGGTGTCCGGTAAGAAAACGATTGGCGCTTGCAAGCCCTTCGCGCCATGGACCGTCATGATTCGCACAGCATCTCGATTGGCTTGTTCCAGGTCGCGTTTGACCTCCAGCCGTCCGTGTTCGAGCCAATGAAGGAACCCCTCGAGGCTCGGTGTATGGCGTCGCTCATACTCTAAGGCTTGGCTGAGAAATTCATCGATGGGGTCGTCTGCGTCCATGCCCAAGCGGCTTAATAGTTTGCGGCGTCCGTCGTGAGCCGTCAGAACGTGGGCATAGAGTGCAAAGGGACCAAGGAAATCAGTTTGGGAGAGAACTGCGCTGAGGATGCGATGGGCTTCACCGAACGGAGACTCAGCCCCCGCGTGTTCGGTCAGCGCTGCCCACAGAGTACGGTCACCACGCGCGTGGGCCAGATCGAATAGTTGCTCCTCTGTGATTCCAATCAATGGACTCTTGAGCACCGTTGCCAACGTTAGGTCGTCCTGAGGCAGGAGGAGGAACCGACCCAACGCGACCAAATCCATAACCGCCATTTGCTCGATCAGAACCATGCGGTCGACCCCGGCAACGGGAATGTCGAGGTCCTTGAGAGCTCGCACAAGATCATCGACGAAACCGGTCCGGCGCCGAACCAGCACCAGAACATCCCCGGCGCGAATCGGCCGGTCTTGAGATCCCAGAAGTTCCCCGCTGGTGCACATATTGGCAATGCGTTTTGCGATCAGCCGGGCTAGGCGCGTTTGCGCAGACTCACCGCGCATGCGCTCGACGGGTGGCTTCCATGGTACCGGGTCGTCGGCAATGTCGGGGTCAACGGGCGGCCACAGTTCGACGGTGCCGGCTTGTCCGTCTCGGGCAGCCAAGTGGACCAATGTTTCATCGGGCAGGGTTACACCGTCGCTGGCTGCTGTTTGTGCGAACACTGCATCAACGGCCCTTAGGACTGCTGTGGTGGATCGAAATGATACCCCAAGGTCGACATCAGCCCATGTTTGGCCCGCCTGAGTCACTCGATCCGTATAAAATCGGCGCATCCGATCGAAGCCGTTAGGATCCGCGCCCTGAAAGCTATAAATCGATTGTTTACGGTCACCCACCGCAAACACCGTGCGCGCGGAATCTGATCGAGTCTCATGTCGCCCTTCGCCCGCGAAAAATTCTTCCGTCAGCGCTTGAACAACAGCCCACTGATCGGGGCTGGTGTCTTGCGCCTCGTCGATCAGTAAATGGTCCAACCCTCCATCCAGCTTAAACAGCACCCAAGCCGCGACGCCGGGGCGCTCGAGCAACGCCCGGGTGCTGTGGATGAGGTCGTCATAGTCGAGCCGCGCAAATGCAGCCTTACGAACTTGGTACTCGGAGAGGAAGGCTTCGCCCAATGTCAGCAGCGCCTCCGTCGCCAGCGCCACTTCGGCGGCGCGCAGTTTGTCGAGAACGCTGAGAAGGCGCTCGGCTTCGGTGTTGAGTGCGTCAACAGCGGCGGGGTTTTTTTCGGCAACTGCCTTGGTTGCGAGTTTCGCCCGTATGGTGCCGGTGGCGGTTAAGTAGGCGAGGGTGTACTCCGCAAACGCGCTCATACGGTTTTCGGTGCTACGTTCCAACCACCCGGCAATCACAGTCGCGCGGGTTTGGTCGGTCTTGGTGCCGCCACCGAGGGCCACAACGGCCTCTTTTAACGCAGTGCTGTCGACGGTTGCGCCATCACAAGCGTTTCTACGCACTGTGTCAGGCGTGTCGGTGTCTGTGAGGCCCAGTTTACGTCGCAATGCCATCGCGGCCTCTTTGACCCCGCCATGGGCGCTTAGGACACGGGCGATTTTGTCGCGGGCAAAAGAGATCGAGGCCATCAGATCAGGGAATCGCAATTCATGAACCCGACCTACGATCACGGCGAGTGCATCGGCCAAAGCGTCATCATCACCCTGGTGGGCGTGCATGATTACTGTTTCACGGGCTGTCTCTAGGAGGTCGATGGCATCTTGATCTGTCAGCAAGTCGAAATGAGGCGCGAGGCCGGCTTCAAGCGGAAATCGCCTTAGTACCGATTGGCAAAAGGCGTGGATGGTCTCAATTTTCATCCCGCCTGGCGTTTCCAGCACGCGGGCAAAAAGCCGCCGAGCAATGGTCAATTCTTGCTGACTCGGGTCGTGGTCAAGGAGGCGTGAAACGTCTGCAACTAGGCCTTCTTCGCGGGCGGTCACCCATCCGCTCAAGGTTTTAGCAATGCGGTTGGCCATCTCAGCGGCCGCGGCCTTGGTGAACGTTAGGCAAAGAATGCGGTGCGGTGCGGTCCCGGACAACATTAGTGCCAGCACCCGGTCTGTCAGAACTTTAGTCTTGCCGGTTCCAGCCGATGCCGACACCCATACGGACGCATTGGGGTCAGCCGCGCGGCCTTGTTGTCGTGTCGCGATGGCAACGGGCGAGAGGTCGTTCATTACTCTCCGCCTTCCGCTGCTGCCCACTCTTTTACGCGGGCCAAATGTTGCGTGTCGCCGAAGCGTGGCGCCATGTCCGGATGAGGTCGCGCCTCGTAGGGTGTTGCGGGGTCGTCGAAAATCTTGATGAGCGTTGTTAAGCCAGCAAGTGCGTCAGTGCGCAGCTCGGCGGCGCTATCGCCTGCAGTTCTCACCTCGCCGCCATCACCTCGACCGGTGAGGCGCCAGTACGCGAGATTTGAGACGTCTTTGGCTGGGATTCCACTAAATCCTCCCTCGGCGGCGATGACAGCCTCTAAAGGCAGTTGGGGTGCATACCCGGCTGCGACTTCCTTGGTCGATGGGACCGCCCCTGTTTTGTAATCAATGATAGAGAGCGAGCCATCTTTCAGTTCGTCAATACGGTCCGCGCGGGCCGACAATTCAAAAGCGCTCGCTGGGCCAGAAAGCGTGATTGTGCCCGACACTTCGGCGTGCGCTTTTTGAATGTCACCACGCCCTTCGCGCTCCTGCTCGGCAAACCAGTTCGCAATGCGTTCAAACCGTGGTGCCCAGAACGCTAGAATCCCCGGGGCAAGGTCGGCGCGGCCGAATGTTTTTTCCGCTAGTTCTTGCAGTATGTTCTCAAGATTTTTGGGTAGACTGTTCGGGTAGGCGCGAACGAAATCCTGTAGAATGTCGTGCACGATAGTGCCGTAATCGGCGCTGCCCGCATCGGCGTCGATCGGGTCTAAGGCCCTTAATTTTAGAACGTGGCGTGCATAAATTTCGTAGGGGTCACGCATCCAGGTCTCAACTTCAGTGACGCGTAAACGACGGGGCCGAGTATCGACTGGCGGCCTCGGTGCGGGGGCTGACCAGGCTTCTATTTTCTCGGGCCGGGTTAAGGCCGCAGACCAAGGAAGCCACGCATAGCGCCCTGTTTCACTAAGGGCTGGGATTTTGGCCGCGTCGAGCACTTGATCAAACCGACGCCACCAGCGAGACGCTACGGTTGGGTTGCCTTCAACTTTTAGAGACCGAGTCAGAAACACGTCGGGGGCACCGAGCCCTTGAGCAATGTCGTGGGCTGCTTGTCCGACGCGGCGCTCTGGTTGCGGTAATCCGAAGGCCTTGCGCATTGGGCGACTCATCCACGGATCTGAATCTGTGTTGGCGGGCCAGGTGCCTTCGTTGAGCCCGGACAGGACCAGCACGTCGGGCCTGAGAAGACGTGCTTCCAGTGGCCCGAGAATACTCAGCCGCGGGTGGGTTCCGTATGGCGGACGGACCACTTGGCCTGAAAGCAAAGCATCGAGAAGACCTGGATAGGCCATTGGATGAATATCACCCAGATCCGGTGCGGCCTCATCCAACTCGGCGATAAATCGGGCAAGAGACTCACCCGCTGGTCCAGCCCAGAGGCGCAAAGGCCCGGCCGTGTCCTTTGAGGCTGCCAATGTCTCGGCCCATTCCACGTGGGCACGGAGTATTGTGCTCAATGATGTCGCGCCACCGGCCATGATGGATTCATATGTGGCCATGCCAGAGTGTAACGTCGCCAACCAACCATCTAACGCGGGGTCGTGATCGTCGTGGCCGGCTAGCGCGTTGCGGAGACCGGCCAAGCCTTCAGATGGGCGTGGACCGCGTAAGATGGAGACTTCTAAATCACGGACCATGTCTCGAAATGTTGGAGGCGCCATTCCGCCGGCCGCCAGTGGGTGTTTTAAGGTGGCTAACAAAGGGATTGGCGCCAATTGGTCCATGGCCATCGCGGCCGTCAGACGTAGGAACACGCCTGGTGGGGTTTCCGTCAGGGGCTGGCCTGCAGAATCATCAACAGTCAATTCCCACCGCTCTAACTCTGCGGACACGCGGCGAGCAAGGGCGCGGTCCGGTGTGACCAAGGCGCCGGTACGACCGTCTTCTTCAACAACCCAACGTAAAACCATCGCGATTGCAGCGGCTTCCTCGCGCGGGGTTGGGGCTTCGATGCGTTGGATACCGTCTACAGCGGATCTTTCGAGACCTTCGAGTGACTGCCAGCGCTCGCTGGTTTCGGCGGGGCGCATGACTTCGGTGATCAGGCGCTGCCGTTGCTCGGCGTTCGCGCTCAGGGCCTCTACCGGCCAGGCTGAGACCGTGTCGCGTGTGGTTTCGAAATGATCGAGCAAGGCTTTCAGGGTGTATTGCGGATGGCTTTCTTCGAGCACCGCCCAGGCTTCGTCCTCTAGCCTTTGATCTAATCCGGGAAGGACCAGGCAACCGTTGGGAAGGGCGGCAACAACGGAGAGTAGGTCGCGTGTGGCTGGAATGGTGCCAGTCGACCCTGCGGCAACAATAAGACCCTGCGGTGGTGCCTGCCGCCATGCACGGGCCTGGGCAGCAAAGACTTGATTGCGGTGTTCAGCGGGGTCGACGGTGCCGCGCTCTTCTAAGAGGTTGGGCCAATGTTGGGTCACCACCTGTAGAAAATTTAGGGTGAGTTGCCAGTGCTCCGCCAAGGTATCGGGAACCAAATCGGCTAGGTTTTCGAAACTCAGACGTTCGGTTTGAACTTGGTCGAGTAAGCGAGCGAGTTCTTGGGCCAGTCGGGCTGCCTGCTCAGGGCTTTGGTGTTGTTCACTCGCTTCCGCTTGGCTGAGGATAAGACGGGTTAACAAAATCTGTCGTGACAGTGGCGCGATCGGCGGTGCGATGTCGAGAGGGGTTGTGTCGTTACCGCCAAAACCGGAAAGCAGCGCTTCGTCTTCATCGATGTCTTGGAGTGGCATAAGGCGGGGCAAGAGCAACGGTTTGCCTTGGGCACGGCGCAAAAAAGCCTCGCGTAAGGAGCGTCCGGCCCGGCGGGTCGGGACAAGCACGGTGATTTCTGCAAGCGCCAAAGGATCACCGCCAGTCTCGGCAAGTAAGCCATCGGCTAAGGCATCCACGAACCCCAAGGCGGGTGGGATGGACCACAACCGATCTCCGGCTTGCGTCGCGGTAGAGAGCCAGCCGCGTTCCGGTGTGGTCACGATGAGTTTTTGCCTAGAGTCAGGGCGCGGCCTGTTGGCTCAACCGCTTCAGGTGTGCCGACATGATACCAATCATCGTCGTGGAGAATGGCCTTAAGTCGGCCAGTTTGGTGCGCTGAATCCCAAAGTGTGTTGAAGGAAAACGCGCCTCTAGGATGGTTCTTAAACAACCGGCGATGCACCAGCTGTGTTCCTGCATAGGCTGTTGGAGCCGAAGGTTGGTCGCCGCGGCGTGATGGTGTTCTGTCGTCGCTAAGTAAGAAGTCACCGGCGCCATCAAAGCCAAACGCACGGTTCATATGCGTCAGCAACAAAAGCGCATCCATATCGTCAGACCACGCTTTCATTAGCGCAGCTGTTGCTGGACCGAGCCCGCCTTGCCATAGGGCGTCACTATTGGTGACGAGAAACACTTGATCATCGATCAATGGGAGTGCGGCAGCCACACCGCCGCCGGTGTCGAGCAGTAACGCTGTTTCGTCAGACAGTGTGATGTTGGGCTCCGCGCGTCCCGCGAGATGGTCGCGCAACAGTTTAGCTTTGTAGTGCACGTTCACCACAGCATTTTCTATCCCGGCGTTGGCAAGGTCATCGAGCACCCAATCGATTAAGCATTTACCGCCGACCTCAATCATTGGCTTTGGCCGCGCGTCCGTCAGCGGGCGCATCCGGGTGCCAAGCCCCGCCGCCAGAATCATTGCTGTTTTAATCCGTATGGTCATTTGGATATCGCGCGGAGGTTAGTTGGGACGTGTTTGTCCAGCCACTCTTTAAGAGGTGCAAGTACGGGGTGGGTCAAACACGAGTCCATGTAATTCCATAAGCGCGGCATATGCTCGAGATAGTGCGGTTTGCCATCGCGAAGTTTGAGGCGGGCAAAAGTGCCGATGACCCGTATGTGACGTTGCGCAGCCATGACGGCCCATGATGTATCAAAGTCATCATCCGTGATATTGGGGAAGGCTGCGCGGTATCGAGCCTTCATGGCGACCACCAGGGCTGGATTGATATCGCGACGGGCATCTTCCAGGAGAGACATGAGGTCGTAGGTCACGGGTCCATGCACCGCATCTTGAAAGTCGAGGAGACCGCAGGCTGCGACCCCGGTTCGATCGGTGAGTAATAGTAAGTTGTCGACGTGGTAATCAAATAAAACCAAAGATCGCGGCGTTTGCCACGCGGCAGGGAGAATCTTGCGCCATAGATCGAGGTAGTCCTTGCGCGCCTCGGCGGGGAGTGGAGCTGTTTCGACTAAGGGCAAATACCAAACGTTTAGCCTGTCGACTTCTTCCAACAGGCGGTCCTCGCCATAGTCAACAACTCCGGCTGGTATGGCGTCGGCAGCCGGAGTTTTGTGTAGGTGAATCAGCGCATCGGTGGCCAGAGCGTATAGTGCTTTTTCATCATGGCCATCGGCAAGCAGGTGCGTGTAGGTGCCGTCGCCGAGATCTTCAAGCAATAAGAACCCTTGGTCTTCATCGGCGGCGAGTATTTGTGGTGCTGAAAGGCCAAGTTTTGTCAGGTGACGCGCAATAGTCACAAAGGGCCGCACATCTTCTTGAGGTGGTGGCGCATCCATGAGGACAACCTGATCGCCTGCGTTGCTGACAATTCGTTCGTAACGCCGAAACGACGCATCGCCCGCCAATGGTCTGCGCTCGGCATCACCCCAGCCGTTTGCGGCGAGAAAGCGATCGGCGGCGTGGTCGCGTTCAGATTTCATGCTGTGCCCCGCTCGGCCAATAGTGTCTCCATCCGAGAGGCCCATTGCGGGCTTGCTGACAATGTTGCTGTTCGCGCGTCTTCTTTTTCACTGTTGGCCAAAATAATGTCTAGCCGCTCGTTTGGAAGCCATGCGGTTGCACGCTCGGGCCATTCAATCACACTGATGCCCCCGGCGAGCGCGTCGTCCAACCCTAGTTCTTCGACGTCTTGCGGAGTGTCAATGCGGTAAAAATCGAAATGCCATATTGGGGGCGCTACGCTGTCGTATACATGAGCGAGCGTGAACGTTGGGCTTGCGACATCGGTTTCTGCGCCTATGCGTTCGGCTATAAATCCGCGTGCAAGCACAGTTTTACCCGCGCCCAATGGTCCTGACAGTGTTATGACGTCACCAGGTTCGGCAACCCGAGCCAAAGCTGTGCCTAGGGCCAGAGTTTCTTTTTCACTGTTTAGAAGTAGGGTCGGCACGGATCGGGCGCAGCTCCAGTTAGTAAACTCGTCCGTTGTACCGACCGGAGCTTCCCGCTGCAACGGACCGGGTAGTCCTAGGTACCGTCAGGCAGGGTGCACGTGACCCTGCGGGAGCCGTCCGCTAGAATTTTGGCCTCTGTGTGTCCGCCATGCAGTTCAGCAACATGGCGAACAAGGGCCAGGCCCGCCCAGCGCAGATCTTCGTCCTGGTTGGGATTGGATGGCCCAATAACTTCAATTGACAAATTAGACGTCGCGCCCTGGCCGTTGGTTCGATCTATCGTGAGCGATGCTTTACTGCCCGGCAACGCGCCGTGCAACGCGCCTACAACAAGGTGGTAAAGCATTTGCCGGATGCGTTGGTTATCGCCGACGATCCAATCCACAGACTCAGCGCACGAAGTCTCTACGGTCCATTCACGCGCCTTGAAGGTCTCGCGGGTTAGGCTTTTGACCGACTCGATTGCGGCCGGCAAGTCGAGACTGTCTAGCTTCAGAGTTTCTTTGTCTGAGTCTAGGGCGGCCAGCTCACCAATATCGTCAATCAATTTCAGAAGATCCGCTATGGAAATAGGCGTCAGTGGAGAGTGTCCGTTGCCATTCTGACTTTCCTCGACGAGCGCCGACAGGGGAGTTCGCAACTCTTCCATGGCATCGGCAATGAATGCGCTGCGAAGCTTTTCACTAACTGTTAGTGCCCGCGCCCGGGTTCTTAGGGCGCTTTCTACACGTGCTGGATCGGACACATCGTCGTAGGAGAACAGAACGCCACCGTCTGGCAAAGGCGCCGCCACGACTTCTATGACGATGCCGTCGCGCCGCTCGAACCGGGCTTGGCGAGTCAGACGCTCTGATTCCGGGGCGAGTGCCCCAAGCACCAGGCTTCGGTATCCGGTTAGAGATTCGGTGTCAGCAAAAAGATCTGCCGTTACATCCATAATGTCTGTTACGGACATCTGCTCGCTGACTACCGTGCGCGGCAAGTCCCAAAGAGATAGGAACGCTGGATTGGCCAACTGCAACTGACCATCCGCAGAAAAGACTGCGATGGCCTCGTTGAGGTTATCGATCGTTTCCCTCTGAACAGCGATGAGCGTGTTATAGGACCGCTCCATGGCGAGGGTATCGGTGACGTCTTCGTAGGTGGTGAGGAGCCCTCCCATTGGGTGAGGGGCAACCACACGACGCAACGTCACGCCGTCTGGTAGGTGCATGACATCTTCAAGTGGATCGATAAGAGAGTGAAATCGATCGAGCTCTTTCTCTTTAAATGCTGGGAAATCAGCCACTTCAGGCAGGCGCCGTTGATCCCGCAGTGCTTCCAGAACGTCGCCATAAGACGGCCCGTCACTAAGCCAATGACGGTCTAATTCCCAGAGCTGGGTAAAGGCTGTGTTGTGAAAGGCGAGGCGTTGATCGGCACCGAACACAGCGATGGCGGTGCCGAGTCTTTCCAACACCTCTGCGTGGGATGCAGTCTCACGACTCAACCTTGTCTCCAGCTCCTCTTGCCGTGTGATGTCGTACGCAACTCCTGCTGTCATCAATCCGCTGCCGTCTCCAAAAAGAGAAGGTGTGCCATCGCTACTTTCAGATTGGTCAGAAACATCATCATCGTTTTTAAGGGAGACGGGGTTTTCGGTGACCTCCATAAGGCGTCGACTGCCATCGATCACCATGTGAAACGGTGCCGACCGCGTTATGCCAGATGCCCGCGCTGCCGCCGCCAATGCCCGCACTTCACGAACAGCCGCGCGTGGGGCGATTTCTCTTCCGCGGCTCGTCACGTCGCTGGAACTGCGGGCGTCGACTGCTCGCACATAGGCGGCATTACAGTAGATGAGTGACAGGTCGTCATCTCGCAACCAGACGGGCGACACAAGGCCATCTAAGGCGCTTTGTAGGCGATCATTATTCTCAATGAGCTGTCGGTTTTCTTTCGTGAGCGTGTCAACGGCTGCGACGCCTTCGGTAACGTCACTCATCCAGACCATGTCGACGGACAGAATGTCATCCTCCGCGCTGGCGCGTACGCCGCGACCCTCGATGCGACGTCCGGTTGCGGCATGGTTGAGTTCAATTGTGAATCCACGTCCATCACGGCGCAGCGTGTCTATGGCGGCCGAGAGGTGTTCGCTGGAATTATGATCGAAGCCGCTTAGCACGTCCTCAAAAGTTGCGTCGACACCACGATAAAGGTCTAACAAGACGGCAAGACGACGGGAGCATTGCCCGGAATCATTTTCGGATTCAAGCCAACCGAAATAACCATCCGGTGATGCATCTAGTGCAGCCCACATCGCAGCTAAGCGGTCTTCGGTGCTGAGGAGCTGCCTTTCGGTTTTCCGCCAGCTCCGATGCTGCCAGACCAATACGGCAACGGCGGGCGCCACAATCAGAATGATAGCGCCGGCTACAGCAAGCCATATAGGGGACGTGAGAATCGTCAAACGGAGCCTTCTTTCTTAATGCGCTGGGCCATCTTGCCCTACACGAATGCGAAGTCGTGCAGCTATTCTAGCTAGGACCATATCTGCTGTGTCCCCCACGTCATAGGGAATCGGATCGACGCAGGTGTACCAGGGGATGCTGTCAGTTCCCAAGCGCATGATAGGATTCAATGTGGCCCATGTTTCTGTGCCGGCCGCTCCAGCCATATTCCAAACGGCTGTTTGAGCTGTAATGACGAGGTCAAGTTCAGATATCAAAGCAAAAACATTTTCCAAGTCATCTCGTAGATTTAGATCTGACCAACGATGTATTCTCACGCCATGAGCTCTTTCCGCCTGCTGCAGTTCTTGTTCGCATTCGCCATAATAGAGGTTAACGAAAGTTGCGCCTGGGCAGTTTAGAATATTTCCCCAGTCTTCTATGTGGCTATAGAAGGTATTGCGCATGCGAAACCAATCTACTTGTTCACTGCGCCAGCAAACGCCGATTTTTATCCCGGGACCCAATGCTGACAACCGCGCTTTCCAAATGGCTGTGTAGTCGGGATTGACCACGAGAGTTGACCTACGGGATGGAAACGCATCGATGGTTCGGCGATAGCGGGCTGGCAGGTCTCCTGCCAGGTAGACCATGTCGTAAGTGTCGCTTGGCGGCAGATCGTGCGGGCAATCAATCGGAGCGACGGGATAGATTTCGGCACTGGGGAAAGAGCGTTGAAAGATCGGCGCTAATCGCGTGTCACATTGTATTATGCAACTACTCGCCTCAGTAATAGCGTCCTCAAAGCATCCAGCAAACCTAAGTTCGTCGCCCAGGCCCTGCTCACGGCGAATCAGGACCCGTTTACCTGCTGGTGAAAGAGCTGGCTCTGTACGGTGCGGATCGGTCCAATTCAAAGCGTTTCTCATCCCTGAGGCGCTTTGTTTTGAGTAGTAATCATAGCCTAAAGCGATTTTTCCAGCCGCAAGACACGATAGGGCAAGATAGAATGTGCACTGTGATGTCTCGGGCGAAAGGTCGTGTGCGTGACTCAAAAGTTCGCAGGCCTGATCGTACTCTCGGAGTTCATATAGAAGTTTTCCCAAACCAACATAGGCAAAAATGTTGTTGGGTTCTATTTCCAAGGCTGTGCTGAACGCTTTTCTGGCTTGGGTATAGTCAGCGCTGTCGGTAAGTAGCACTGCATAGCGGACATATGCGGCACTGTCTTGCGGAGCAACTTTGATGTGATCTTCTAAAAGGGTTTTCGCAGAATCGAACTCACCGACCTGTTGGTAAATTGCAGCCAACAGGAAGCGTGCGCCTTTGTCCCGGGGGTTCTCAGCTATGAGCGAATTCAACTCCACAGTCGCATCGTCATATTGGTCGGTGTTGTAAAGCGATTCGGCCAACAGATGCCGCGCGCTTGTGTCGCTTGGTTTCAACTCCAAAGCTGCGTGAATCGGTTGCTTTGCTTGTTCCCAGTCTCCATTTTCTTTCAGTATGCGTGCATACTCTATGTGACCGGCGGCTGAAGAAGGGTTGTCTATTAGGTACTGTTTTATCGTTTTTAAGCCTGCGTTAAGTTGGCCGTCTTGCCGATAAGCGGTGCTCAGAGGCAACATCCAACTTGTATTGTTTGGGCTAATTCTTAACGCGTGAGTAAGGTGTTCAATTGCTAACGGCCAGTTATTTGATTGACAGAACAAAATCCCAAGATTGGCTAAAACGTCAGAGTCTTCTGGGTCAATAACAAGAATGTTTCTGAATGCCGTTTCTGACGACTCAAAATCACCCACGCGGAGGGCAGTGTTGCCCAAATTGAGCAGCGTTATTCGGTTCGGCGCTATCCTGGCTGCTTCTAAAGCTGACGCAAAGGCGCCTTCAGTGTCTCCTAAATTTGAAAGGGCAAGACTTAGGTTATGATGGGCGTCTGCGACGGACGGGTCGTGTCGCGTAGCGCTTCTGAACGCGGTTGCCGCCTTGCTCCATTGGTTTTTATTGGCATGAGTCAAGCCGACGTTAAGTGCTGTCGCTGCGACAGTGGGGTCGGTGTGATGCCCTATAGATGAGCGGCCGAGCAATGTCCGGAGCCAGTTCAGAACGTTTCTCGCTTTTCTGTCCAAGATCAAATCGTCATGTTCGGTTATATGGTATAGAGCTTTTTTGGAAAACCAGAGTGTAGATGCTGCCACGATATGGATATGAAGATACAAAATGATATCGAGTTGTGTTGGGGAACTCCCCTGTTTGCCTTCACATTGCCCAATGTCATGTCCACGAATGCTCAACTCAAAAAACTAATCCTGGACCGCAAGGCGCAAACGCCTGGGCTTAACAAGAGCAATCTCGGTGGGTGGCATTCCAGCGACGATATGCTGAACTGGTCGTCGCCATCGATAGAGACCCTAAAAGATTGGATATTAGAGGGGTTTCGGCGAGCGACGACGCGCACGGGCGCAGGCCAGGGCTACAAAGGTCAAATGCAGATCACCTGCTGGGCGAACGTCAATGGCTCCGGCCACGCCAATGACGTTCACAACCATCCCAATTGTGCATGGTCCGGCGTCTATTACGTTGACGTGGGGACGCCGGTCGCCGACGAGAAACGATCGGGCTTCATCCATTTTCTTGACCCGCGCAGCGGTGCCGGCATACGCCAAGACCCATTCGCCTTATTTGGCAAGGGTCGGGAATTCAAACCAATGAACGGACAGATGTTGTTATTTCCATCATGGCTAATGCATGGCGTCAGGGCGTACGGCGGCGAGGGGGACCGTATCTCCATCGCGTTCAATATCGTCCTTCTGGATGCGAAGTAGGGCTGTGCAATGACGCAGCCAAACCCAAAGTCAGACTCAGGTATGCAGTCAACTGACTATACGTTAGAGCCTGATACGCTGGTCTGGTGGACGACACCGATATTGAATCGGCAACTCCCAGACTCTCAGGCGATCAACAAAGAGCTCAAAGAAATAGTGCTGTCCCGCGCAGCTACAAAGATAACCGCGAAGAAAAGCGATGACAGCGGTTGGAATTCCGATGATGATTTTTTGACCTGGGATGGACCGGCGATCGCCCAATTGCAGGCCTGGATTGTCGCCGCGTTTCAAGATGTCACTAAAGTGACGGCAAGCGGCCAAGTTTACGGCGGCAAAATCATGCTCAAGGCTTGGGCTAATTTAAGCAGACGAGGGGACTACAGCCTCGTTCGTACCCACCCATCGAGCGTTTGGTCGGGCGTCTATTGTATTGACGCCGGAGATCCACCCACGACCGACCGCCCTAACTCGGGGATGATTGAGTTGCTTGATCCTCGAGCGGGGGCGGAAATGACGGTCGTTCCCGGTCAGCCTTTTGGGCGGGCAAAGCTTATTCAGCCGCAGGCAGGACAAATCACTGTCTTTCCCAGCTGGCTTAAGCATACCGTTCACCCCTATTGGGGTGAGGGTGACCGCATCATGATCGTCTTCAATATCGGTATTGCTTCGATTCCCTAAGAGACCGGGGCGGCGAGCGTGTCTAGTACCGGTAGGCTTCAGGCTTGAACGGCCCTTGGGCATCGACACCAATGTATTCGGCTTGTTCGGCTGTCAACTTGGTTAGCTTGGCGCCAATTTTTTCCAGGTGCAGAGCGGCTACTTTTTCGTCGAGATGTTTGGGCAGGACGTAGACCTGTTTCTCATACTGGTCAGCGTTGTTCCAAAGCTCAATCTGGGCAAGCACCTGGTTGGTAAATGATGCACTCATAACGAAACTGGGGTGGCCAGTCGCGCAGCCGAGATTCACCAGGCGGCCTTCTGCGAGCAGAATGATACGCTTGCCGTCGGGGAACTCAATTTCATCGACTTGCGGTTTGACGTTGTGCCATGTGTGGTTCTTTAGCGCATCAACCTGAATTTCCGTATCAAAGTGACCAATGTTGCAGACGATGGCGCGATGCTTCATGGCGCGCATATGCTCAATGGTTATGACGTCGACATTGCCTGTCGTGGTGACGAAAATATCACCGACGGATGCGGCGTCATCCATGGTAACGACTTCATACCCTTCCATCGCCGCCTGCAGCGCGCATATGGGATCAACTTCCGTCACCATAACGCGGCATCCAGCATTTTGCATTGAAGCCGCTGAGCCTTTGCCGACATCGCCGTAACCATTCACGACGGCAACTTTGCCAGCCATCATAACATCGGTGGCGCGGCGTATGCCGTCCACCAAGCTTTCGCGGCAACCGTAAACATTATCGAACTTAGATTTGGTCACGCTGTCGTTAACGTTGATGCATGGAACTTTAAGTGAACCTTCTTTCGCCATTTCGTAGAGGCGATGCACACCAGTGGTGGTTTCTTCAGAAATGCCGCGCACATCATCTAAAAGCGCCGGGAACTTCTCATGCATAACTTGGGTGAGGTCGCCGCCGTCATCCAGAATCATATTCGGACGCCAGCCATCGGGTCCCTCAATGGTCTGGTCAATGGCCCACCAAAACTCTTCGTCGCTCATCCCTTTCCAGGCGAAGACTGGGATGTTGGCTGCCGCAATGGCCGCCGCTGCGTGGTCTTGGGTGGAAAATATATTGCAAGAACTCCAACGCACTTCGGCGCCCAGCGCAGTTAGAGTTTCGATCAGGACCGCGGTTTGTATGGTCATGTGAAGACATCCCGCGATGCGCGCTCCGGCTAGGGGTTTGCTGTCCCCGTATTCCTTACGCACTGACATCAGGCCTGGCATTTCCGTCTCTGCCATATCGGTTTCATGGCGGCCCCATTCGGCCTGAGAAATATCGGCAACTTTATAGTCTGTGAAACTCATGCGGAGGGCTCCTGAGGCGGTGCGAAAAGGGTTGATGTATGAAGGGCGGCTGATGCCGCCCGAGATTTGGCCCCGCATATAACAGCCGACTCGGCTAGGGGCAAGCGACAGCCTCGAAAACCCTGAAAGCTAGACTTCTGCCATGTCTGAAATGAATGCGTCGAGGCGGACCGGGTCAGCGTCGCTGGTCACGCGTCTGGCTCGACCAGCGATGGCCGCCAGATTGAGCCCGCGAACGCGCTTTTTGACCCGGGGGATGCTGCCAGCAGCCATGGATAGCTCTGCAATGCCAAGGCCCAGCAACAAGGGCGTTAGTCGCTCGTCACCAGCCATTTCGCCGCAAATCGAAACTGGGATACCCGCTGCGGCCGCCGCTTCGGCCGAAAATTGTATCAGACGTAGAACCGCTGGGTGGAGGGGGTTGTAGAGGTAGGCGACGGTTTCGTCCGTGCGGTCGATTGCGAGGGTGTACTGGGTTAGATCGTTAGTGCCGATTGCGAAGAAGTCAGATTCTGCGGCTAGGGCATCCGCCGCAAGTGCCGCGCCCGGAATTTCGATCATTACGCCGAGCGGAGGGATTGGGTCGGCGATCCGAACGCCCTTTCGTTTTAATCGTCCGGCGAGACGATTTAGGACGCGGCGTACTTCACGCACTTCTTCAACGGTACACACCATTGGCAATAGAATGCGGACCGGTCCAAAGGCGCCAGCGCGCAGAATCGCGGCTAGCTGTTCCATCAAAGTTTTCCGACGATTCAAAGAAAATCTGATTGCCCGGAGTCCGAGGGCCGGATTAGGTCCTGGTTCAAACCCCAAAGCGTCACTGAGTTTGTCGGCACCGATATCAAGTGTGCGAATAGTGACGGGGCGCCCGTCCATCCGTTTGACGACATGCAGTAGGGCCTTGAACTGCTCCTCTTCGCCGGGCAAGTCGTCGCGATTCATAAACAGGAATTCGCTACGAAGCAGACCGATGCCGGTCGCGCCGGAGCGTAGGACGCTATCAATTTCACTGGGAAGCTCAATATTGGCTTGCAACGTGATGGCCATACCGTCCTGTGTCACAGCTGGAACAGCGCGTAACTTATCCAAAGACCGGCGTCCGCGAAGATAGTTTGCGCGACGTTTGCGGTATTGAGTAAGGACCGCCTCTGATGGATTGAGAATGACGTGACCCGCGCCGCCGTCGACGACAATTGTGTCACCGTTGCGGGCCCAGGATGTAAGCGCTGTGGCCGCGACAACCGCGGGAAGGGCGAGAGAGCGCGCCATGATCGCGGTATGACTTTCAACGCCGCCTAAGACTGTGGCCAGGCCTGCGACCTGTTTCGGATCTAGTAACGCCGTGTCCGCTGGCGATAGTTCGTCGCTTACAATTACGGCGTTGCGGGGAAGAGAGGCGAACGCTGCGGCCTGCTTCATACCGAGGCTTCGGACTAGGCGGTTACCGACTTCGCGAATGTCGTCGATCCGCGCCGACAGGTAACTGTCATCCATCGCTGCAAAGGCATCTTCCATTTTGTTGATTTCTTTGAGCACAGCCGCTTCAGCGTTGATTCGATCTGTGCTGATGCGTTTTTCCACGCCACGAATGAGACGGGATCCCTTCAACATCTGTTGATATGCGTCTAGTAGGTATCCGAGTTCTTCTCGGGCAGCGCCCGGCAGTTTGTTGGCCTTGGTTTGCAAGGCTTCAATTTCAAGACTCGCTTTGCGTGCTGCGCTGGCAAACCGCTCCTGTTCACGTTTGACCCGATTCCCCGGAATATGGACTTCTCGCACGTATACGTCGTAGCGCGAATCGTGACGGTAGACGGTACCGATAGCGATACCACGACCGACCGCGAGGCCCTCGAATGTCCGTTGCTTTCCTGGTTTCATATGAGGCCGATTGTCAGTCTTCATGGAAACCCGCTTCGACAAGCTGGCAGATTGTATTCATTGCTGTTTCTGCATCCTCGCCTGTGGCTTTGAGCGTAATTTCTGTTCCGGGCGCTGCGGCAAGCATCAGCAAGCCCATAATGGAGCAGCTCGAGACCTCGATATCCCCTCTTGAAACCAAGATGTTGGCTTTGAATTGTTCTGCAGTTTTGCAGAATTTCGCTGCCGCCCGGGCGTGCAACCCTCTCGAATTGACGATCTTAGCCGTGCGCTGGATCGGGTTTGACATAATCATCTGCCGCCTTAGTCATTCTGGGCGAGCAGTGCTGAAGCCACGTTGATGTATTTGCGCCCTGCTTCTTGAGCCTGCAGGACTGCGTCTGACATCGATTCCGTCGAGCGGACCGATGCCAGCTTAATCAAAAGAGGTAAATTAACACCAGCGATCACTTCGACCTTCGCATTCTCCATTATCGAGATCGCCAGATTGGACGGCGTGCCGCCGAACATGTCCGTCAGAACCACGACACCGTTGCCCGACTCAACTTTTTCAACGGCTGAAACAATTTCAGCTCGACGCTGTTCCATATCGTCATCTGGCCCAATGCATATACTCGCGGTTTGTGTCTGAGGGCCGACAACGTGTTCGAGCGCGGCGAACAGTTCCAGCGCCAAACGCCCGTGCGTTACAAGAACCATTCCAATCATGGATGATGCGTCCGTCCGTTTTTTCGCGGCACACCTTCGTGTGGGTCTGCTCGCGTTGTTAGTGTTGCCGGTCCGTCAATTTTATTGCGCCGGTCCAGATGTCTAAACATTAAGGTCGCGGTGCCGGAAGTCAAATTCAATCCCGAGACCTTCGAGTCGTGACGCCAGATCTTGGACGGTATAAACAGATCTGTGATGACCTCCGGTGCAGCCGATCGCTAAGGTCAAATAGCTTTTGCCTTCGTCGCGATACCGCGGCAGCAGGGGTTCGAGCAGCGTCATTAAATTTGTCATGAACGGTGTGAAAGCTGTGTCTTCAGCAATGTATTCACCGACCGCGGTGTCTAGGCCGGATTGGGGCCTCAACGATTCAACATAATGTGGGTTGCGCAGAAACCTGACATCGAACACCAAATCGGCTTCGCGAGGCACACCATTGCGATAGCCGAAAGACACCAGATGAATATGCATTGGCCGGTCATCTTTGCCGCCATAGGACTTTTCAAGCCGCCGTTTAAGATCGCCGGGCGTCAGCGTTGATGTATCGAGCACCAAGTCAGCGACAACTTTAACGGGGGCGAGCAATTGTCGTTCAAGGGTGATCGCACCGGCGACAGGCAGGTCTTTGGCAAGCGGATGCGGCCGTCTGGTCTCCGTATACCGACGCATCAACACATCATCGTCGCTGTCGAGATAAATCAAAGTTGTCGCAATGGCGCCGTGGCCGCCGAGAGCTTGTATTTGGGTAATCACGTTTTCCGCGTTGAAGTCGCGGGTGCGTACGTCCATGCCGACGGCTAAGGGGCGGTCTGGCCCACCGCCGCGCGTCGCGGCCTCAAGCAATGACACTGGAAGGTTGTCGACAGTTTCAAAGCCCAGGTCTTCCATCGCATGGAGCGCGCTGCTTTTGCCAGCGCCGGACATTCCAGTGATGACAAAGAGGTGAACCGTGTTTTTTTTAATCATTGCCCGCCCGTCCCAGCGTCGTGTTCAACCGCTAGCGTACGCATGATCACACGGATTTTTGCGGCCGCCGATGGTGTGTCTGGGTCAATAATGACATGTGCGATCATCATGCCCTCGACGGTACACGTCTGTCTCTCAGGAAGACGAGGAATATCGTCCGTAGGTGCCAAGTCCACCACCAAACCTATCTGCACCGAGGGCCGATGTGCGCCGTCGACGATGCCATGGCCGCGCACTTCGATTTTGCCAGCGATTGCCTCTGGCGTTCGGGCCGTAAGGGCGCCCTCCTCGACTGAAAGATGGCAGTAGTCATCGGATACCAGGACAGCCCCGCGATCGATCAATCGCAACGCCAAGTCTGACTTCCCGGCCCCCGAAGGTCCGCGAATGAGTACGCCGATGTCACCGATAGCGACGCAGGTGGCATGAGTAAGGGTCATGTGTAGGACCGTGACTCCCCGCTGCCCCGCGGTCAACGGGCGGATCACATATGGTTGATGGGGCACAAGGGCCATTTTTGTCGGTCTGAGAATAGGATATTGATGAGTGTCGCTTAATCTCGGAAATGGAGAGGCTTAATCATGGAACTGATGTATCCGTTTACGATCAGTGCAACATTGTTTGCTGTGCTAATTTATATGTGGATGGGGTTTAAGGTCGGGCAAGCGCGTGGTGCCTATAATGTTGATGCACCCTCGACGGACGGCCCACCAGAATTTCGCAGAGCTTACCGCGCTCATATCAATACACTGGAGGGTATGGCGTCGTTTCTGCCCGGTCTTTGGATTTTTGCATTCCTCGTGTCGGACATGTGGGCCGCAGCAGTGGGGTTGGTTTGGTGTGTGGGTCGTCTCGTCTACGCTATCGGATATCACCGAGATGCAGAGAAAAGATTTCCCGGATTGGGTGTGTCGTTTATCGCGACTTTGACATTAATCCTTGGCAGTGTGGTTGCGGTTGTGTGGCCGCATATCTAAACCATTGGTCATGATCCAGCCGGCGCTTTAATTGATCGAGTTATGTTTGCAGAAATTCTTACAGTTATAGCGCCGGTCGGGATTCTTGCTGCCATTGGCTTCGTATGGGACCGAAAAGGCCTTCCGTTCGATACCAACATGGTTGCTTACTTGGTGACTAATCTCGGTGCGCCGTGCCTTGTCGTGTCGACTCTCTTAGCCAACAGGCCCGACCCTGATGTTATTGCCAGCATGGGACTGGCCGCTCTGCTGGTTGTTGTCGTCGTTACTCTGGTTGCGGGCATCGGTCTGTCCCTTAGTGGTCAGCCGATAAAAGTGTATTTGCCGGCTCTGACGTTTCCCAATTCGGGGAACATAGGAATACCGCTATGCCTATTTGCATTTGGCGATGAAGGCTTAACTCTTTCCGTGTCTTTTTTTGCGGTAATGGCGCTCACACAATTTACTCTTGGCATTAGCATTGCGGCCGGTCGCATTTCAGCGCGCGCTGTATTTGGTAACCCTGTTTTATGGGCGGCATTGATTTCTGTTGCGCTGCTGTTGGCGGAAGTCGAACTGCCACGATTGATCAGCGGTTCTGTCGATACCCTCGCTGGGATGGTGATCCCGTTGATGCTGATGTCTTTGGGTATTTCCCTCTCGAGACTCAAACCCAACGCGTTGATGCGAAGCACTGTGTATTCAGTTTTGAGGCTTGTACTCGGTCTTGGTGCAGGCATCTGTGTAGCTTGGATGTTGGACCTTGAAGGCGTTGCACGCGCGGCCGTTATTATTCAAGCAGCGATGCCAACAGCTGTCTTTAATTATCTCTTCGCTGTGCGATACGATAACCAACCGTCTGAGGTCGCAGGCATAGTTGTCGTTTCGACCATTTTGTCGTTTCTGACATTGCCGCTATTGCTTGTCTTTGTTTTAAGTGGCCCTGGTCTTTAGGTGTGCGTTTAGAGATCATGCCGCTGGCAGGCGTACGACAAATAATGCACCGCCATCCAAAGCGTTCTCAGCCGTAATGCTGCCGCGATGCGCTTCAACAATCTGTTTAGAAATTGACAACCCTAAGCCCGAGTGTGTGCCAAACTTTTCTTTTTCTGGACGCTCCGAGTAAAATCGGCTGAAGACGGCCATCTCTTTGCCTGCAGGAATACCGGGGCCTTGGTCCTGTACGTCGATAATGATTTGCCTTTGGTCGCGGCGGGCCCGGATGAATATTTTCCCGTCTTCTGGGCTGAACGATGCGGCGTTGCCAATTAAATTTCTTAGGACCTGTGCCAGCCGCCCTTCCAGTCCAGTCACGGTTAAATCGTCGTGAACCGGTAGATCAAGTTCTAGTCGTGGTGTTCCTTCAGCATCACTTGAGTTGTTGATGTCGACCAGCATTTTTAGAAGGGTAGAAATGTCGACAGGCTCGCTTTCGGCGCGGGACAGTTCTGCATCAAGGCGTGACGCATCTGAGATGTCAGAAATCAATCGGTCCAATCGGCCAACATCGTCTTTGATGATACCCATGAGTTGTTTTTGTTGTTCAGCATCTTCTATGCGTGCCACGGTTTCGACAGCACTCCTTAGCGAAGTCAGTGGATTCTTTATCTCGTGGGCGACGTCAGCAGCAAACTGCTCCGTTGCATCCATGCGCAACCAAAGTCCTTCGGTCATATCCCGCAGAGCACTCGACAGCGCGCCAATTTCGTCACGTCGTTTGCTGAGATCTGGAATGTTGTGTTGACGGGTGCGACCGTCGCGCACCATCACGGCCGCTTCGGCGAGTCGCAATACGGGGCGGGCAATGGTGCCTGCCAGATAAAGGGACATCAAAATTGTAACAGCGAATGTCCATACAAAAATCGTAAGAATAGAACTCCGGACTTCGAATAACCGCGCTTCGATCGTTGCATCATCTTCGGATACGAATACCGCGCCAACGATCTGCTTGTAAAACTGAACTGGAACAGAGACCGCCAAAATTTTACGCCCACGGTTGTCTATCCGCACAGCGCTTGCTGATTCACCACGTTCCAGTGCGCCAACCACCTCGGTGAAATCGTAGCCGGTTCCGTTTGGTTGCTCGGCGTATGGAGGTAGGTCTTCGTTGGCACCGAGAAAAGACTCAGCCCAAGTTAGAGCTCGGCGCAGCGCCTGTGAAAATCCACCGCTTTTTGTTGGTGGAAGATCGACCACCCGAACTTCGCCGCCCGGACCCCTGAGCAAACGGCTGTCTGCAATGAGGCCGCCACCCACGCCATATAGTCTGGCTCGAATGTCGGCGAGACCAGCAAGGCGCCGGACAAGTTGCCGTGCCGCGTCTTGGTCAATGCGGCGGGTCGCGCCTGCAGGCATGAAGGCGCCGAAAGCTTGACTCTCCGTTTCGATAACAACGGCGCCTTCACCCAGTGATGCCGCGATCAATTCGCCTTCGGTGCGCAAAGAATCGATTTCGGTCGCGATCAAGGATTGTTCGTATTCGTCTAGAAAAAGAAGACCGAGACCAAGCAAGACAGGCGCAACGAGGTTGACGGCCAGGATGCGCCGGGTCAGAAGCGAAAGAACTGGGCTTCGGCGACGTTTATGGCCCTCGGACGAAGGGGCGATGCGTAAATCTTGATCGGCGCGCACGCATTTATCCTTAATGGCGCCGACGCAGACAACTTAGGCGGCGGCTTCCCGATACTTATACCCTACGCCGTAAAGGGTCTCGATATTTGCAAACTCGTCGTCTACGTGACGGAATTTTTTGCGTAAGCGCTTGATGTGGCTGTCGATCGTCCGGTCATCGACATAGATATTTTCGCCATAGGCAGCATCAATAAGCTGGTCGCGGCTTTTCACGTGCCCCGGACGAGCAGCCAAGGCTTGAATAATCAAGAATTCGGTCACCGTCAGATTGACCGCCTTATCCTTCCACTTGCAAACGTGCTGGGCCGGGTCGAGGGTCATTTCGCCTCGCTTGATGGCGGTTTCGGATTCGCTACCGTCGTCAGCTTTCTGGGCTTCAATCCTCCGCATCACGGCCTTGATGCGTTCGATCAATAGGCGCTGGGAAAACGGTTTTTTGATGTAGTCGTCGGCCCCCATGCGTAAACCATGCAATTCGTCGACCTCATCGTCCTTAGAGGTAAGAAAGATGACCGGGGTGGGGGCTTTATCTTGGAGGCGCTGGAGCAACTCAATGCCGTCCATTCTAGGCATTTTGATATCGAGAACGGCAAGGTCGACGGGTGTGTCGACAATGCCCCGGAGCGCTTCGGCACCATCACGGTAGGTTGCGACATCGAACCCCTCTTGTTCTAGGACGATCGATACTGATGTCAGGATATTGCGGTCATCGTCGACCAATGCGATTCGGTGAGCCACTACGGTTTACCCCTTGTATTATTCTTCAAACCACCCCTTAGGCGCGAAATGGAACCGAAAGCTCTGGTTCCCCGTCCTTGGGAGTGTGGCCATATCATAGGAGTATTATGGCAGAAATACTGCGTGACCGTGCCCGATTTTCGCCGCAATCTGGTCTCCGCCTAATATTAAGAAAGGCGTTTTCGACCGGTTGCGCCGACCCATTCGAGGGGGTATGAAAGTCCAAATAACGCCGGTCGGGCAGGGGTCCCTGCTTTGAGCCGGCTTTCCTTTTATTAAGGCTTCTTGGGGGTTCTCGCTGTGGGTAACACAGGTCACGTCGTCAGTTCATTTGGGCTCGACAAAAACGGCATCAATTCGTCTGGCACCGTCCACTGGAATTTCGGCTCGGCCCAGTTGATTGAAACCGCGGTTCTACGCAACGAAGGCACCCTGTCTAAAGACGGAGCCCTGGTTTGCATCACCGGCCAACACACAGGCCGTTCTCCCAACGATAAATTTATCGTCAAGGACGCGGAGACAGAAACCACAGTCGATTGGGGGAAGGTCAATGTCCCCATGACCTCTGAGCACTTTGATGCTCTTCATGAAAAGATCCTTGCGCATATGTCTGCCAAGGATCTTTTTGTTCAAGATTGCTACGCCGGTGCCGACCCCGAAAATCGACTGCGTGTTCGCGTCGTCAATGAAAACGCCTGGCACAATTTGTTTGCGCGCAACATGTTCATTCAGCCGAAAGATGATGAGCTCGAATCCTTTGCGCCAGACTTCACTGTCTTGCAGGCGCCGTCCTGTCACGCAGATCCAGCGGCCCACGGCACCAACTCTGAAGTATTTGTGGTTGTTAATTTCTCTAAGAAGCTCGTCATTATCGGCGGCACGATTTACGCCGGTGAAATCAAGAAATCTGTTTTTTCGATTCTCAATTACATCCTTCCCGGTCGCGGTGTTTTGCCGATGCACTGTTCCGCCAACATTGGTGATGATGGCAGCACGGCAATTTTCTTTGGCCTCTCAGGCACTGGAAAAACGACTCTGTCGGCAGATCAGTCACGCATTCTCATCGGTGATGATGAGCATGGTTGGAGTGACAACGGTGTGTTTAACTTTGAGGGTGGCTGTTACGCCAAAGTGATCAACCTGTCGGAAGAAGCCGAGCCGGAAATTTACGAAACGACCCGGACGTTTGGAACGATTCTCGAAAACGTGGTGATGGACCCGGTCACCCGCGCCCTTGATCTTGATGACGGCTCATTGACTGAAAATACCCGGGCCTCTTACCCAATCGATTTTATTCCCAACACCTCTGAGACCGGCTTCGGGCCTCAGCCAAAGAATATCATTATGCTGACCGCGGATGCCTTTGGCGTGCTGCCTCCCATCTCAAAGCTCACACCAGAACAAGCGATGTATCACTTCCTGTCTGGCTATACCGCCAAGGTTGCCGGCACGGAAAAGGGTGTGAAGGAACCGCAAGCGGCGTTCTCAACCTGTTTCGGTGCGCCATTCATGCCGCGCCATCCAACGGCCTACGCCAAGTTGCTCGGTGAAAAGATGGAGAAAACCGGCGCGACGTGCTGGCTGGTCAATACCGGCTGGTCTGGCGGTGGTTACGGTGTTGGCAAGCGCATGCAGATTAAATACACCCGGGCGATGCTCAATGCGGCTCTCGATGGCACACTCGATTCTGGCGACTTCAAGCCCGACCCTAATTTTGGTCTCTTGGTTCCGACCAAGTGCCCAGGTGTGCCCGACGACGTACTGCAGCCAAAATCGACGTGGCAAGATCAAGGCGCCTATGACACGGCGGCGCAGGATGTGGCTAAGCGCTTCGAGACCAACTTCAAGCAGTTCGAAGAGCACGTTGACGATCAGGTTATGGCGACGGCGATTCGCGCGGCTGCTTAATTTGCGTGCGGTTTGCCCGCCGTCAGTCTCTGTAATTCCAGAGCGGCACCTTGATACTCGATCAAATCGCTCGACCCGGCGGCTACCGCTGCCGTGAAGCTGTTGAGAGCAAGGTCGTTATCTCCGGCTGCGAGCGCCAACTGCCCTAGAATGAACTGCACCTCGGTAAGGCGTGCCGCAGCTTGTTCAGGGTCCCGCGCGGCCTCTTGCAGCACAGTTTCAATCGTCACCTGACCTTCCAGCCCATCGACAAGCGCGCCGGGCCAAATGGTCGGGTCTATACCCTTGGTCATACGCGTAAGGCCGGATTCTGTATCAGAAAGCCCCGCCCGTTTAGCGGCAACGAATCGCCAGATGGAATCCGCTGGGCGCGGATTTGCGAGGGACTCTAAGTCTGCAACCGCGGTGTCAAAATCACCGGCCAACACGTGGGCCTGTCCGCGGCGTCGTTTAGCAAGGACTAGCGTTGGTTCGGACTCAAGCGCGACCGTTAAGTCCTCGATTGCATCTAAAGGACGGCCCATGGCCAAGCGTGCGAGTCCGCGATTTAGTCGGGTATCGGCATCAGTGGGGAAGCGCGCCAAGACATCATCAAAGTCTTGTTCTGCCGCTTCATACTTCTTTTGAGAAAAACGCGCGCTGCCCCGAAACAAGCTGACCCTTTGATTGCCTGGCGCCGCAGATAAAACGCCTGTGAAATCTGTTTCTGCGGCCGCCGCGTTCTCTGCAAATAGATGGGCGACGCCACGCGCCTCCAGCGCATCCATGTCGTCAGGGCGAGCGGCGAGGACGACGCTGTAATCGGCTATGGCGGCAGCGAAATCTTTGACTTGCCCGTGAGCGGCCGCGCGGATCATCCGCATATCCATGTTGTTGGGCGCTTGCTCTAACAATTTATCGAAGGTTTGAATGGCGGGTAACGGTTGCCCGGCTCGGAGTTGTGCCGTTCCCAACAAGCTCAGGCTTGCTCGATCAGACTCATCAAGTGCGACGGCCTGTTGTAACTCGGCCGTGGCAGCGGCGGCGTCGCCCGCGCGCAAGAAGGTGCGTCCGCGCACACGAAAGGGGCCGGGGTCATTCGGGTTCAGTCGGCGCACCTCGCCGAGATCACCCATGGCTAAGTCTGTTTGTCCCAGGCTGAGTAAGATTTCAGCACGCAATAGGTAAGCGTCTGTTAGGCCCGGGTCGGCGCCGATGACCAAATCCAGATCGTCTAGGGCTTCGTCGGTGCGTCCTGTGAACGAAAGCAAACGGGCACGCGTTAAGCGCGCGGCGACATCGATTTCGCCAAGCTGCTCTGCCGCGTTGATATCGTCGAGTGCGCCATCTATATCGCGGTTTTGGCGTCGAATTTCTGAGCGCGCCAAATGCGCCCGCGCGCGCAGCGCATCGCTCAAACCGATATCGCTGATCGTTGAGGCACAGGCTGTGAGGCGTGTACCGGAGTCTGCGCCGCCGGCAAAGCAGTCCATGGGCGCCGCATGGGCAGGGCTAAAATGTAGGGCGGCAATGAGTCCAACGATGAGGGAAGTGATCCGCATTGTTGTGAATAGCTAGTGCGCTTCAGCCCAGTTGGCGCCGGTGCCTGCGTCGACCACGAGCGGCACATCCAGATGGGCTGCGCCTTCCATAATTTTTTTGACCACCGCTTTGGTGTCCTCGATTTCTTTGTCGGGTACTTCAAAGATTAATTCATCGTGGACTTGCAGCAGCATGGTCGCGCTCAGGCCCTCCTCGGCCAATGCGGCGGGCAGACGAATCATGGCGCGCTTGATGATGTCGGCAGCGCCACCTTGAATCGGGGCGTTGATCGCTGCTCGTTCTGAGAAGCCGCGGACATTGGGGTTGCGATCGCCAATGCCTGGTGTCTGACAGCGCCGCCCGAACATGGTCGTGACATAACCCTGTTTTTTAGCCAGAGCCTTGGTCTCGTCCATGTAGGTTTTGATTTCTGGGAACTGATCAAAATAGGCATCAATAAAGTCTTTGGCTTCACCGCGTGGGATCGACAGTTGCCGGGCCAGGCCGAAGGCCGAGATGCCGTAGATGATGCCAAAGTTAATCGCCTTGGCTTGCCGGCGAATCATCGGGTCCATACCTTCGATCGGCACGCCAAACATCTTCGACGCGGTTGCGGCGTGAATGTCTTCCCCGTTTTTGAATGCGTCCTTCAGGGCTTTGATGTCTGCGACGTGGGCGACGAGACGGAGTTCGATCTGGCTGTAGTCCGCTGAAACCAGAGACATGCCCTTTTCCGCGATAAAGGCGGTGCGAATCTTTCGGCCTTCTTCGGTGCGGATGGGAATGTTTTGCAGGTTGGGATCGTTTGAGCTCAGCCGTCCGGTCGATGCCACGGTTTGCGAGTAAGACGTATGCACCCGACCCGTGTCTGGGTTGATCTGATTTTGTAGAGCATCGGTATAGGTGCTTTTCAATTTTGTGACTTGCCGCCAGTCCAGGACCTTCACAGGTAAATCGTGCCCTTGTGCGGCGAGGTCTTCGAGCACGTCAGCGCCAGTTGCCCAGGCGCCGGACTTGCCTGTTTTTTTACCGCCTTCAATCGCCATTTCGTCAAATAGAATCTCACCGAGCTGTTTCGGTGAGCCGACGTTGAATTCTCGCCCGGCCAGTTTATGTATCTCAGTTTCTAAATTGGCTGCGCGGGCCGCAAAATCTTTACTCATGGCTTTGAGAACGCCTGCGTCCGTCTTGATACCCGCCGTTTCCATATCGACAAGTACGGGAATAAGAGCGCGGTCGAGACGTTCGTATACTGTCGTTAGCCGATCTTCGACGAGGCGCGGTTTTAACATTTGTTGCAGGCGAAGAGTGATGTCGGCGTCTTCCGCCGCATAATCTGTCGCGGTTTCTAACGGCACCTGATTGAAGGTGATTTGGTTTTTGCCCTTGCCGCAAACATCGGAGAACTTAATCGTCGTGTGGCCCAAATGTAGATTGGCCAGCTCGTCCATGCCGTGCCCGTGCGCAGATCCGTCCAGGACATAAGACAACACCATGGTGTCATCCACGGGTGTAACGCCGACCCCGTAACGGCGCAGAACGTGCATGTCGTATTTGATGTTCTGTCCGACCTTAAGAACGCCTGGGCTTTCCAAGAGTGGTTTGAGTTTGGCAATGGCCTTCTTGAGCGGAATTTGTTTCGGTGCCTCTTTGGTGGCGTCGCCTGGCTCGCCCAGGTCAAACGTCCCCTGATCTCCGCTGCCCGTATGACCCAGCGGTATATAGCACCCGCTTCCGGGCTCGACCGAAATCGATACGCCCACCAGGTTCGAGCGAAACGCGTCGAGGGCGTCAGTCTCGGTGTCGACAGCGATGACACCTGCTTTGAAGGCGCGCGCGATCCATTGGTCTAAGACTTTTATGTCTTGAACCAATTCGTACTCGGCCTCTTTGACGGTCGCGGCCTGCACCGCTGGGCTGGGCACAGCATCGTCTCCGCCTAAATCAGCTCCAAGTTCGGTTGCAACTTTTGTTGCTAAACTTCTGAAGCCTTGATCCTTGAGCCAGGTTAACAGAATGCTTGGCTCCGGCGCTTGCCACCCGAAGTCGTCTAGAGTTGTCGTGACCGGGACGTCGTCTTTCAATGTCACAAGCTCTTTCGAGATGCGTGCGAGGTCTGCGAATTCAATTAAGTTTTCGCGGCGCTTGTTCTGCTTAATTTCGCTAGCGCGCTCGAGGATGGATTCGAGATCGCCATACTCGTTGAGCAACAGCGCCGCGGTTTTGACGCCAATGCCTGGAACACCCGGAACATTGTCCGCGGAGTCACCGGCGAGGGCTTGAACATCGATCACTTTCTCCGGCGCGACACCGAACTTTTCCATTACTTGATCAGGGCCGATGATGCGTTGCTTCATCGGGTCGAGCATCTCAACTCCGTCGCCGACCAGTTGCATCAGGTCTTTGTCTGCCGATACGACGGTGACTTTTAGGCCTTCCTCTTTGCCCAAGCGGGCGTAGGTGGCAATCAGGTCGTCCGCCTCAAACCCTTTCATGTCGATGCAGGCGACGTTAAAGGCGCGGGTTGCGTCGCGAATTAAATCGAATTGGGGAAGAAGGTCTTCGGGCGTTTCGTCGCGGTTGGCTTTGTATTCCGGGTAAATCTCATTGCGGAACGTGACTCGTCCTGCGTCGAAGATGACGGCGATCAGTTCCGTCTCATTTTTGTCTAACAGGTCGTCCATCAGCTTCATCAGCATGTTGGAGAACCCGTAGACAGCGTTGACCGGGACACCGTCGGAGCGGGTCATCGGTGGTAGCGCATGATAGGCGCGAAAAATATAGCCAGAGCCGTCGACCAGAATCAGCCGGTCGGCCTTAGGGGGCATAGTCATTCGGGTTTACTCAGAGGCGGCGTTTGGCGCCGATTTCAGAACGAACTGCTTGCCGCAGTAGGGGCAATCCAAGTGGCCGACATCCGGTTTGATATTGAGATAGACCCGAGGATGGCCCAGCGCGCCGCCACCGCCGTCGCAGTCCACATCTGTGCGCTCTACTTCGACTGATTCAACTGGGTCTGCCATAGGTCTCATCCGCTTATGCTGTGTGGATTTCTCAGCTCTTTCTATGGCCCGCCCGTCCGTCTGAGGCAACCCTATTTGAACCCTGCTTGGGCGCGCCCGTTGACCGATAACCGGCCCTGGTGATACCCAACCGCGTACATCGACGATTTCGTCACTCTCGCCAAGATTGTCCCGTTTCCTATGCCAGATACTGCTTTCACCTCTGAATCCTCGGTCTCCGCTGCCGATTTACCTGATCTCGCCGTCTCCATTTCTGGCTTATCGAAAGTGTATGGCGGTCAGAATGGTCGACCTAAAACAGAGGCGCTAACCAACGTGGATTTGGCGGTGCCGCGTGGCGCATTCTTCGGACTGCTTGGGCCGAACGGTGCGGGCAAGTCGACGATGATCAACATCATGGCCGGGTTGGTCAACAAAACATCCGGTGCGGTGCGGCTGTGGGATTTCGATATCGACGAACAAGAACGTCGCGCCCGCTGCGCCATCGGTATCGTTCCTCAAGAACTCAATCTTGATCCGTTTTTCTCACCGCGTGAGACGCTCGAGGTGCAGGCGGGATTGTACGGCGTGCCGAAGGCGGAACGCCGCACTGACGAGATTTTGGAGTCTGTTGGTCTCAGTGATAAGGCCGATTCATATTCGCGGACGTTGTCAGGCGGTATGCGCCGCCGTCTGTTGATTGCGAAAGCGATGGTCCACAGTCCACCAATCTTGGTGCTCGATGAGCCAACCGCCGGTGTCGATGTTGAGTTGCGCAAAACCCTGTGGAAATCGATCCGGGAAATGAATGCCCGCGGCACGACCATTCTTCTAACCACGCACTATCTCGAAGAAGCGGAAGAATTGTGTGATCAGATTGCGATCATAAACCACGGCAAGGTTGTTGCTTGTGACACGACAGACGCACTGCTCAAACAGTTGGACAACAAGACCGTCGTTCTTCTGTTGTCTGAAAATTTGACGGCGATTCCTGAGGCGATGCAGCGCTTTGAGCCCCGCCAGCCGACGCCGAACCAGCTTGAAATCACCTACCGGCCATCGTCGACGGCTATGCTCGATATTTTACAGACGGCGCAAGACATCAAGCTGCCTATCGCTGACATCGTCACGGAAGAAGTCGACCTGGAAGACATCTTCTTGCAGTTGACCCGCACTACACCAGAGGTGCCGTGAGGGCTGCGCTTGCCGCACTTGCTTTGGCCACGTTGGCTGCCTGTGCGTCGCGAGTGGCACCGACTGGTTCTTTGTCTGTAAACCCTTCGATCACAGAAACCGCATTCCTGACCGCCGACGGGCTGTCTTTACCTTTACGCCATTGGCTGCCTGACTCAGATCTTGCCGGTGTCGTGTTAGCCGTTCACGGATTTAACGATTACAGCAAGTCCTTTGACGTCGTTCCAGGTGCTCCTGGTGTTGGCCCAGTTCTGGCGGCTAAAGGCTTCGCAGTTTATGCCTATGATCAGCGCGGCTTTGGTGCGTCGCCCCATGCGGGCTTGTGGCCAGGCGAAGATCAAATCACTTCTGACTTTGCAGACCTCGCTCGCGTTCTGGATCGCCGGCATCCTGATGTACCGCTGTACGCCCTAGGTGTCAGCATGGGCGGAGCCGTTATGATTACAGCTATGGCGGCGGACAATCCCCCACCGGTTGACGCTGCCGTTCTGGTTGCTCCGGCCGTGTGGTCGAGGAGCACGATGCCATTTTTGTACCGCGTCGCGTTATGGCTGGGTGCGCGTACGATGCCTGGAGCTAAGCCGACGGGTCGTGGTCTTGGGCGCCGCGCCAGCGACAATATCGAGATGCTTCGCGATGCTGCACGTGACCCGCTGTTCATTAAAGAGACGCGCATCGACAGCATTTATGGCCTGTCCAATTTGATGGATCGCGCTCAGTCGCAGATTGGGAAGATGCCGGTACCGACCCTCTATGTATATGGGGCCCGAGACGAGATTATCCCCAGAGGCGCGACTGAAAAGGCGCTCGAGCGGTTTCTCAATAATAGTGCAGATCGTCGTCTCGGTTTCTACGACACTGGTTGGCATATGATGCTGCGCGATCTCCAGGCCGAAACTGTGCTGGACGATATCGCGAGCTTTCTCGGTGACGCCACGCAACCGTTGCCTTCGGGTGCGGAAACCGACGCTCTAATACGCTTGAAAACCGCCAAAAAGTAGCTGATTTCCGCCTTATCCGTGATAGACACCGCCAAGGGCTTTGTCTATTGTCCCGGCCTTCTGCGCGCCCGTAGCTCAGCTGGATAGAGTACCAGATTCCGAATCTGGGGGTCACAGGTTCGAATCCTGTCGGGCGCGCCATTTCCCCAAAAATTAGTCGTTCTTGCTAGGCCTGTGTTTTGGACCGATTGCGCCGTCTCATGATCGTTCCTATCAAAGCCGATGCGATCAGAAAACCCATCGTTGCCCATAACACGCCCATGGCTTGCAATTTAGCGCCATGAACAATTGCCGTCGCGGCGGCAAGCTCGGCAGGTTCCGTTGGTGGCGATGTAATTAAAATGTGGAAGCCAACGTTCTCAATGAGATCAATGAGTGTCGGCACGAAGGGGAGAAGAACAAGGCCACGGTTGCCCGCGGTGACGAGCCATGCAAATCCACTTAGTCCGATCAGTTGGGCATACAAGAGGGATGAGAAAAGCCCGCTGGACACCGGAAAGAAGACATCAACAATGGTGAATATAAGATACGCTTCTCGCGCTTCTGCATTGTAGCGATCAAGCCCTGCTAATATGTCCTCCGCGCTCAGCGGAAAGGTGATGTCGAAAGGGTCCAACCCTCCGGTGGCGGCGACAATTGGCGGTATAAGAACGTTGGTGATAACAGCGATAAGAATGGCTGTCAGTACGAAGGCGGCGAATACAGTCCGCCAAGTTGCAACCTGCATGATCCAACTGGAAATTCGATACATTGTTGTCACCTATTGATTGAGCGGAAGCGTGAAAAATTTGCTGTCGCGGATCGCTAGAATCAGTCCGTCGTCTACGCCAAGTCCCTGTGAAATGAACGTTACATTTTGGTAGACCCGGCACTCTATGGCCGGGCGGTTGCCAAAGGCTCCAGTATCGCCGCTGATTACGAAAATCTTTTCGTATGCGGTTTTCAATCGAGCAATGAGGGCGAGGTTATCAGGCAAGGGGTCTGGAATTCCGTCTAACGAATTGGCTATTTCTGTCGGGCTCGGCCGCATAATACTGTGGGCCAGAATGATCAACGTATCTGTGGTTCCGGCCTTATTTTTGGCCAGCTCTATAGCGTCTGGTGTAATTGCCCAGGGATGCTCAATTGTATCGATCAGGAGAAAGTTGGCACCGTCTTTCGACATCAATGCCGGGTACGTCATCCCGAAGGATTGCATAAAGATACTGTGATCAGCATTGGGACTAAAGCCCGTGTCATGATTCCCGGGGACCGCGTAGATATTACCGCCATATCCGGACATTTCTTGTTTGAGGTCGGCGAACCATTCGAGGCGCGGGCTTGGTAATATGTCGCCGGTGAAATAGATGTCACCAAACTGAATCGAATGCGCTTGAAGAAAGTCAGTCAAAGATCTGTCAACTTTTCCTTGTTGCGCATTGCGCGGATTGCCATAGGCGTGACCAATGATCAGTGACGTATCGGTTGCATCGATATTCTTCAGGCTTGCGATCTCGATCTGCGGGAGCGTGCAGTTTTCAAAAGCAGCTGACGAAGCCGCATCTTTCGGCTGTCCGCTTCCGATCGCAAAAATTGCGGCCGTGGTGCTTGCAGCTAGGAGAACAATAAGAACGAACACTTTTCGCATATCGGCTTACTTTGGTTTCTCGGTGGTTGCTGGAGGTCGTGCAACATTTTGACGGCCCTCTCTAAACAATAAGGACAGGCAACCGATTAGATGGCAAGCTGGCTCGGTAAACGCTTGCCTCTGCCGAGCGCGGTCGCCTACGGTGGCTCTAGTTCAAATATACAAAAATTTGGAGACGTCCTCATGCGCTCATCCGTCATCGCCTTGGCCGCCATATTGGTATCGACCGCTGCCTGCGCCCAATCTGAAGAGTGGCCACTTACGGAATCAGCACCCAACGCCGTTGCTTATATTGTATCTCCATCCAACGGTGAGGTTGTTACAAACCCGTTTAAAGTCAGGTTTGGCTTATTGGGTATGGGGGTGGCCCCGGCTGGGGTTGAGTATCCTGATTCCGGCCACCACCATCTTTTGATCAATCGAGCAGCCCCGGCCATGACTGAGCCGTTGCCCTCAGGAGAGCCGGATTTACTGCATTTCGGTGGTGGTCAGACGGAAACGACTCTTACTCTAGAGCCCGGTCAGTACACATTGCAGATGGTTCTGGGCGACCAAGATCATGTGCCCCACGATCCGCCGGTGATGTCTGAACCGAATAGGAAAGATTTGACTATGGCCGATATCGAAGTGGAACGCGTCGGGCGTGTTCAAACCATCCGGTTCAATCGCGCGGATAAAAAGAACGCTATTACCCGCGCCATGTATCAAACCATGGCAG
>WLXB01000134.1 GCA_012103295.1 Alphaproteobacteria bacterium
CACAGGCGATGACACTCTGAGCATTGGTTCCGGGGTTACCCCCGATGAAGTACAGATAGTCCAAACTAATAAGCATCTGGATATTACGCTCAAGTCCACTGGTATTCGCCTGCGGGTGAATAACCAGTTCAATGCTAACAACAAGTATTGGATAGAGACTCTGGTCTTTGCCGATGGGTCGCTCTGGGATCTCGTGAACGGCGTTCAAGCGGGTACGACCGGAGATGATAGTCTGACCGCTGATTCGGCGGGTGAGGTTGTATTTGCCAATGGTGGCAATGACACCCTAGCGTCCGGCCTCGGCAATGATGAGTTGCACGGAGGGGACGGCGATGATGAGTACCAATTTGGAGCTAGCCAAGGCGATGACCTAGTCCGTGACTCTGGCGGCGTAGATAAGATTGTGCTCGCTGCCGGTATTGGTCTTGCAGACATCTCAATGGCCCAGGTTGGTAATGATCTTGTCGTCACCCTAAACACGGGTGAAACCCTTACGGTCCATGAGCACTACGTTGGTGCTAAGTCCGTCGAAACCCTAGTGTTTAATGACGGAATGGTTCTGGATCTCACCAAGAACAATGTGATCGGCACGTCGAACGCAGAAACCCTCAATGGCTCAGCTTCCGAAGACGTCATGTATGGCTTTGGAGGTGACGATACCCTGACTGCAGGCGATGGAGCCGACTGGCTTGATGGTGGTGCCGGGAATGATGAGCTGCAGGGTGGTGGAGATGACGATACCTACTTCATCGCGAGCGGTGAGGGGAATGACACTATCATTGATAGCGGTGGTGCAGATCTTATCCAGCTAGGGCCAGGTATTGCCTTATCAAATATTAGCGCTGCTCAGGTTGGAGATGATTTGGTCCTAACGGTCACCGCGACCAGCCAGACCATAACGATTGTGAACCATTACCATGCAACTCTTGGGCCTGCTGAGCGCGTTGAGAGTCTCAGATTCGATGATGGTATTCAGGTTGATCTCACGGTACCGGCCAATGAGATTGGCAACAGCACGACAATTACGGGTGGCACGGGTGACGATACCTTCACTTATACCATTGGTGACGGCAGTTTCACGATTGAGGACGCAGGCGGGACAGACAAGATCACGCTTGATGGCTCACTCACTGATGATGATTTCTCCGTCTCAAAAAGCGGAAACAATCTACTCATAACCATAACGACCACGGGTGATGTAATTACAGTCACGGATCACTTCAATGCGGGTACGGGTGACACCCATAAGATTGAGACCCTCGAGATAAGCGGTGGTTCCGTCTTCGACATCTCACCAGATATTCTTGAGGGCACAGTCGGGGATGACACTCTTACCGGTACCGGCACTGAGCAGAATATCTTTGGCTTGGATGGCAATGATGTCCTGACGGGGCAAAACAGTGTTGCTGACTGGATTATTGGTGGGGCCGGTGACGACAACATCGACGCAAAGTCAGGCGATGACCTGCTTTATGGAAACGCCGGGGATGACACGCTAACCGGCGGCGGAGGTCACGATTACTCCTACGGTGGTGCAGGTGAAGACCTGATCAAGTCCGGTGGCGGCAATGACTATGCCTACGGCGGAGCTGACGACGATGACATCCGTGCCGGAGGTGGTCACGACTACGTCTATGGAGAAGACGGCGACGATAACCTCAGGGGTGACGGGGGTAACGATCAGTTGTTTGGTGGAGATGGAGCTGACTTCCTAGATCCAGGAAAGGGCACCGATACCATCACTGGTGGAGCTGGAATCGATACTTACAACTTCGATAAAGAAGATGAGTTCGATGGTGATGTCATTACTGACTTCGTCGCTGGTGTGGGGGGCGAGTCCCTCGATCTCATCGGTCTATTCAATGTTCTTGGATACACCGGAACAACGCCGGTGGCTGATGGCTACATAGGTATTGAGCAATCAGGAGCGGATACGCTGGTTAAGCTTGATCCAGACGGTGGCGGGGATGGTTACACCTCAACGCTCACACTTCAGAACGTTACGGCAGCAAACATCGTGGATGAGAATATAATCTCGCAGTAAAAGATATAGGATTCGTGACCATGAATATTGAAAGTACCTAAATAACCAGAATTGCAAGTGAGCGACCTGACACCCGGCAACAAATAGCCTCAATCGAAAAGGAGTTACGATATGAACCGTCTTACTTTTTGTGCCCTTGCGTTCACAATTATCTGCGCATTAGGTGCGACAGTACAAGCGGACCCAGAAGTGGACCGGAATCTTAGTGACGCTATGAAAGTTGGCAGTGACCGCGCAAAAGCCTCTGTCAAAGCAGATGTTGATCGCGCGAGGGCCGATGCTGGACTGGATCATGGTGGTCGTATTGACGTTGGTGGTGGTGCGTCAGTAGGGGGCAGTGTCGGTGGAGATAAAGTATCTGTGGATGTCCGTGTAGACATAGATGACTAATCCGGCGTTAAAGAGGAGCGGTGCCAACAGTCGATCATTGTAACTGTGTCGCCTCTCAACTTTCCGGAACATCTATGTGGGTCTCTATTCAATGAGCCGCATGGCCATTCATTAGCAACTTTGCTAGGCACCTGAGCTCCGTTAATGGCTATGGTTACTTGTTGCCCGTGTGTTACCCGGTGATACAGGCACTAGCTCGTCGTCGTTCAATGGTGTGAGTCTTCACTTAGTGGAGAGACTGATCATGCATCAGCGTATCGCCAAATAAGGCTCGTCAGGCGTCATCTAGGGTTTTCCCTGACAATGACCCCGTAACTCCCTTAGTCGTCGTTAGTTAACCTAAAAACAGGAGCTATCGATGACAACTATGATCACACTGAAGAAAATATGCGCAGAGCTAAAGGTTGATCCACGCGATGCGAGAGAAAGACTGCGTCTAGCGGTAAAGAACCCAAAGAAGTATCCGGCTCTTGCGAAAAATCGTAAGCCGGGTGAGGCGTGGGAATGGCCTGATAAATCTACCGCGCTTACGGAGGCTAAGAAGGCCGTCCAGGAAACCTAGCCGCGAACATCTGGGTATCCAGCTAGCCCGGCATTTGTCGGGCTAGTTTTTGCATCCAAAAGACATAGCGTGTTTAACACCGGTGATACCCCCGGCCTGAATTACGTAGTCCACAGCAACTGCGGGAATTGGATAGTTCGTAGCCTTGATGCAGTATCCGCGTTCTTGTAGGTCGCTCTTTAGAAACATCTGATGTGCTCCCGTCGCATAAATCACATCTGCGCGACCGTAGCCTTTAGTCACAATATTGTTGATTTGCTTTTTATTGATATCCGTCTCTGTCATGCAGGTAGGATCGTCAAAGGTAAGGTGTCCGGTATTCGCTGTGATCGATGAATGAAAGTAGTTGTCAGCCTCAGCGAACTTCTGCCTGTACCAGCACTTTTCGCCATCTTCGTTGACGATATGGCCACGTTTTAGTTCTGAACCCGAGGCGGGCGTGTTGAGAGTCAGTAAGCCAATGAGTGTTACCAATAATAATTTCTTTGTGGCGTGCATAAGTGTTCGCTCCATAGGTTTTTCAAAATACCGTGCAAATGCGCGGTAAACGCACTGTAAGAAATTGAATTTCTGCGGTCAGGTCTAGCGCAGCGGAGCCAAAGCATTGGTGAGCGGTGCTGCTGCGTCTGGTGATGTTGTTGTAAAAGCGAGAAGGATGGCTAAAGACTCAGTTTTTCTAGCGATATCCGGCTACTAGGCCATGGTGTACGCCAGTATTGAGTATTAATTATAATACTGACGTACCTATGTATATTTATGTCTTAGGTACGCCAGTATTTATATGAAGGATTATACTGGCGCAGCAGTGCCGGGGAGCTTCACGTAGTGTTGACTGCCTTTACGATAGCTCTTTACGTTTAAGTCTCGGCGCGCGCGCTCCAGAGTCTTGGCGGAGATTGCTGCCGCATCAGCGTCACGATTAAATATCGCAGTGGTCATCGGGCCGGATGCCAACTTAGTACGGATAAAGTCTTTAGCTCTTTCACGCTCATCACCCGGATTACCGGGACCGCGATCAGAGGCGTCAAGATATTCAGCGGTTGCATCAGTTTCGCCGGTTGCAACAAGTTTAGGTATCTTCCCACGGCCTCCCACCAGTTCGAAGGTCAATGACTTACCAATCAAGCCGAAGTTAGTTTTTAGATGAACCATTATCTTTTCATCTGGATCTTCTGGGGAGACGCCGAAGCGCAGGACAGAACGTGCTGCAGCTTGAAAATCAATTGATCCGAGGCCGCGATAGGCGGATTTGCCCTGAGTGGATTTGGTTAAGTGACGCACCATCAAGATTGAGCAACCGTATTCGTTAGCCAGGCTCATTATACCCACCATAAACTCACGAACTTCATTGGCATGGTGCATGTTTATGCCGCTCTCCATGAAGGCTACGACCGGATCAATAACGACAAACTTTTCAGGGTGTGCCTCTAGTTCGGAACGCAGAATCTCAAGGCCAAATTTATTGAGCGGGACTAGCTTGTCCATAACTCTAATGCGGTTCAGGTCTGCGTCCAGAGCAATTAGACGGGGTACTAGAGTGTGCTCGACGGAATCCTCTCCACTGAGGATCAGTACGTTACCTTTACGCCTACGTTTCGTGCCTGGCAGTGGTTTGCCTGACGAGAATTGTGAAGCTAGATAAAGTGCGAGAAACGTCTTTCCCGTGCCGGGATCGCCTTCAAGAAAAGCTATCGTTTCTTCCGCCAAATATGGTGGCCAGAAGTATCTGACTTTCTTGGGCTCGACGTCAGCGGCAGTTTTGAAGTGCTCGTCAGCACTAGTCCTGTATTTTCCAATACTGTCAGCGATTTGGCTCACTTCATCATCTGTCAATGGCGGGTAGCAGATGCTTTGATTTTCAACTAACAGCACAGCATTGATTTGATCTGGTGTGCATCCCATACGCCTGAAACGACCGGCGACGCGAGCGAGATGATCGTTGCGACCTCCTTCTTGTACTTTTGTATTGAAGTTAACGGTAACGGAGCCTCGCTTTTTAGGTGTGTCAGATTCTCCAGCAATTTCTGATAACAAAGTCTTTGGTAGCGCCCTGATTTTTGAGAGCGGAATATCATATTTGTATATTGTGCCCGAGATATGATCGCTTGAGGGCATAACGACGTAGCTGTTGGAGCCTGACTTAATATCAATGTCAGGACCTAATCGTGTTCGCGACCTCGTTTCTCCTCCGTAATAGTAGTGGGCGCCTTTGCCAGTCAACACTTTGGTTGTGGCTCTAAAGCTGGCAAGTGACTCAATTTTCTTAACGGCTTCTGGTGAGTCAGCATCTATTACAGTCATTCCTCCAGTGCATATGGCCAAATTGAAATGGGAAAGCGGTGCGACTAATTCTTTCAATTCATCATAACTATCAACCGCATCTTTTACTCCTTTGGGCATAGCGTGCGAGTTAGGATGTTTCCCTTGACTAGTGCACTTGGGATTGCCGCATGTGCAAATTTTTCTCTTAATTCCGTTTAGGACGACAACTTTATAGCCGCTCCCAATCGCTTCTTTTCCAAATCTTTTCTTTACGGCTCTTGATCTACGTGCCCGAGCAAATTTTCGTTGCCTCACATTTTTCTTACCAGTTGGCATTTCAGTTCCCCTTCCGTGCGGCTGCACGATCCAGGATCCAAGCCAGAACCTCACTTTCTAGCCAACCCACGGTCTTCTGGCTCAGACGAAGGCGGGTAGGGAATTGGCTCGCTTTCTCCATGCGGATTAAATGGACGTTCGAATAGGTGATTCCGAGATCGATTAGCCCACGCTTCGTCAGAATACGCGGTCGAGATTGGATTGTTGGTTTTGGCATTTGTGACCTCTCGTTCTTGTGTGCAACGAGGAGGATCAAACAGATATTTGTGGTGTCTGTCGGCCAGAGTGGGCGCTAATTAGGAATGGTTAAATAGCGCCCTTTTTTTGATATTCTTCTTTTAGCTCTTGAAAGCGTTCTTTAAACCAAGTGTCGCTTGGCGGTTCAATTTCCTCACTATCTTCGGTCGCTTCATCTTCTTTCGTGTACCACTTGATAAATTTCTTTTTTAATTTGGTGTTGGTTCGCGGCCACTCTCCTCCGAAGTCTCGCCGAAGGATAATTCGCACCTGATTCCGGAATTCGGCTCGGTCATACTGTGTTTGGGGACCCCGTCGTTTGGATATCTTAGGTTTAGTTCTGAACTGTTCCAAATCTTGTCGATCAAAGACAACCTGGACGACCTCACCTTCATCATTTAGCCGCAAAGCAGCGTCCTTTAGCAGCACACTAAAAGCTCGCCGAGTGGCCCATTTTTTGGGTAACGGGGATAAATCTTGATCGTCGTCAGCGTAATATGCCCGTAATTGACCTGATGCTATAAGACTTTTGATCTCGAACGCTGTAATTTTAAGTTTGTTACGCCTGGGTTTTGATAGAGCAAAGAAGCTCTTTGCTTTTGTGAGGCGTTCTACGTCTTTAGAATCCCACCTATTAGGAAATCTCTTCTGCCCGATTATGCTTAGGCATTCATGGAAAGACGCTGTGAGCTCTTTCGCTAATTTTGATCGCCTTTTTGCCAAAGTCTGCCTCAATGACCTGTTGAATACGGCTGCCCCAAGCGTGCAACGCCTCGCGTTTTTCATCAAGGTATTGATAGCGATTATATACGCCGGCTAAACCTCCAAGCTGCCCTGTGGCGTGATTGAGGATTTTTTCGATGATATGGGGCGAAATACTAATCTCAGCGAGTCCTGACGCCGCTGTGCGCCTTAGGTCATGTAACCGCCAATCATTGAACCCAGCAATATCGTCAATATTGGCTTTAGCTTTCCCAAACCCAGAAACCGGTCGCCTAAGATTTGTCGAGAACAGGTATTCAGAGCCTTCGATGCGGGGAATCGCTTCTATGACGTCCATGGCCTGAGGTGAAAGCGGAACCACATGGGAGCGGTGGCTTTTCGTCATTTCCTTGGGGATTGTCCATGACTTGGCATCAAGGTCTAGGTCACACCATCTGATCGCCGCAGTCTCACCTCGACGTTGGGCCGTGAGGAGGAGCAATTGGAATAATGGACCGAACGGCCAACCCATGGAATCACAGCCAGTCCAGAACAAGCCAATCTCATCCTCTGTTAGGACGCGGTCTCGAGAGTTTTCTTTGACCGGAGCGCGTATGCCTTGGAATGGGGAGATCGTCAGGTAACCTTGCTCAATGGCCCAGTTAAACATCTTGCGCCCAGCGGCAAGAGCTCTATTGGTTCCCACGCCTACACCACAAGCGATGAGGTCATCTAACGAATCGATAACATCCCGTTTCGTGATGTCCTCAATCGCGCGTTGCCCAAGAGAGTCGCCGAAGGCTCGTGCTAGGCGGCTATCGGTCCCGTCCGCATGACGAGTGTGGACCCTGGCATACTTCTCAATGAATTCTACTTTGAGGTCATTGAAGGTCTTTGGCGTTTGGCGGCGACGCGCCTGCTTTTCTTCCTGTGGATCAAATCCTAATTCTGTCTTTCCAAGTGCTCTTCGCGCAGCTTCCCGAGCTTCTGCCAAAGAAAGGCGAGGGTAGGTGCCCAAAGTCATCCGGCGTTGCTTGCCCGACGCAGCGCGATAGATAATGAACCAAGAGATTTTACGCTTTTGACTGATGCGCAGACCAAACCCAGGTAGATTCATATCCGAGATGGTGACACGCCTGTTGGGGTCGGGCTTCAGGTTCTCGACAGTCTTTGCAGTTAGCTTCATACGCATGGGGTAACACCGGGGTCACAGAACTCAGTTGTTTAAACGAAACAGTTTGTGACGAACGTTAAGAAGCTGGAGCCTTCAAACTCAACTAAAACTTGGCCCATTTACAGTCTGCGTTAGGACCTGTAAGTACCTGATATGATAAAGTTACTGGCTGAAAATCCGCGTGTCGGTGGTTCGAATCCGCCCCTGGGCACCATTCTTTTCAAACATTGTATTAAGCAATAAACCTCGGCTTGAGCCTTAGCAGGCCCCGGCAACACTCCCTCGCATTAATCAAGTCTTGTAGGGCGAGACTTTACTGACCTCCCCAATGCTCTTAGCCTTTAAATGAGAGATCAGTTTTAGGGGGAACACATGCCAACTTTAAAAACGCCCACGCTTGCCGGAGTTGTTGTGCTTCTTGGCGCGACTTTTTCGACGGTCTTTGCGCAAGACACAGAAATGGCGCCCAAACCTCAAGTTCTGATCCAAAATGTCAGTATTTGGGACGGCACCAGCGACGAAGCGGTTCCAAATCAGAATCTGTTGGTCGAAGGCCATCTGATCAAGGCTATCGGCTCCAATCTGGACGCGGATGACACCGCTGAAATCATTGACGGTCAGGCTCTCGTGCTCATGCCGGGCATCATCGATGCTCACACCCATTTGGCATCACCGGTGAATCCGTTGATCAGATCGCAAGAAGACTCGTTCTATATCGCAGCTGTCTCACTGCGGGCGGCGGACATGTACCTTATGCGCGGATGGACCACCATGCGTGATCTGGGTGGACCCTCTCAAGGATTAGGGCGCGCTATAGACGCTGGCCATGCCATTGGCCCGAGAGTCTACCCTTCGGCTGCCACGATCTCACAGACCGCCGGGCATGGGGATCGACGTGGTAGGACGGACCCCCATCCCAACATGACAGGGATGCGCAATCTAGCGTCCGAACAGTATTCGAGGCTTGCCGACGGTCCGGATGAGGTGCGCCGGGCTGTGCGGGAGTCCCTGCGCCAAGGCGCAGCGCAAATCAAACTCACTGCAGGAGGCGGCATCAGTTCCGACTTCAACCCGATTGATTCGCTTCAGTTCAGTCTCGAGGAACTCAAAGCTGCGGTGGAAGCGGCAGCGGACTGGGACACCTATGTGACGGTCCACGCTTATACGGACGGGTCCGTGAACCGTGCGCTCGATGCCGGAGTCAAAGTGATTGAACACGGACATTTGCTGTCTGAATCAACACTGCGCCGTATCAAAAAGGACGGCGCCTATCTCTCGTCCCAGTCATTCGGGTTTGTGCGTGAGCTCCAAACGAACAGTAACTCGGCCCGCGCACGCAAATCTCAAATGGTCATGGATGGCGTCGACGCCATGATGACAACGGCGAAGCGTATTGGTCTGCCGGTGGCATTTGGGACAGATACTTTTGGCGCATTGGAGACCTACCGGCGTGGTGTTAAAGAATTCACCTATCGCAAGCGCTGGTTTAATTCTCTGGAAATCCTCAAACAGGCCACCAGTCACAACGCCAAGCTTCTAGAACTGACCGGACTGCGAAATCCATATCCCGACGGGCCCCTCGGCGTGATTGAGGAAGGGGCTTATGCCGACCTTCTTCTCGTTGACGGCGATCCGCTGAGCGACGTGTCTATCCTTGAGGATTATGAAAACACCATCAAACTCATTATGAAAGATGGTCATATATATAAGAATACTCTCACGCCTTGACCCATCCTTAGCTTGATGGTGGGGCCAGTGTGTTCCTAGTAAGAGACTGAAAATCCGCGTGTCGGTGGTTCGAATCCGCCCCTGGGCACCATTTGCTTTCACCACGTGTGCGAGCGCCAAAAGAAGGTTCAATTCGTGTT
>WLXB01000135.1 GCA_012103295.1 Alphaproteobacteria bacterium
GGGTCTTCGCGACCACTATCTTGCAAACACGGGTGCGCCATCGTCCTGCCCAGGCTGGGGGATGGCATTTTTGACCGGTTTGACAATGCCCGGGCCGTACTCAGTTCAAAATCTTGATGTTCAATTGTCCGCCGTTGTCACTAACAAACCCGGTTGGAACGCCTCCCGCGGCTACGGCAAAGAAGTGACAGCGTTGGCGCTTGAACTCTCGGTTGATAATGCCGCCAGAGAGTTAGGTATCGATCCCGTCGATATGCGGATGAAAAACTTCATCAAGAAAGACCAATTTCCCTACGACAGTCCGACCGGCCTTATTTATGATTCTGGCGACTACGCCGGCGTGATGCAAAAGGCAATGGATACGATTGGCTACGACGATTGGAAGGCGAAACAAGAAGAAGCACGCAATGAAGGCCGTTATATCGGGATCGGTGTTGGCTTTGAGCTAACGCCCGAAGGCGGAACTCTGCCTGGTACGCTCGTTGCTGGCTATGATTCATCCACCGTTCGTGTTGCGCCGGATGGCTCGGTCCGCGTTTTGACCGGCGTTACAACGCCAGGGTCTGGTAACCCAACGGGCATCGCGCAAATCGTTGCAGACGAACTCGGTGTTCGGCTGGATACCATTGAGGTTGTTCAGGGCGACACAACAACGTGTCCTTATGGTTTCGGTAACTCCTCTGGGCGTTCGACCATCGTCGGCGGCGGGTCTGCTGCAAAAGCTGCGGTGGAGGTGCGCGAAAAGATTATTAAGGTTGCAGCGGCTCTCATGGAGGTGGACGAAAGTTCGGTTACCATGAAAGACGGCATAATCGCATCGGGCGATAAGACAATAGGCCTCGAAGAGGTGTGTTACGCCTGTTACACGCGGGCTTACGATGTTGGTTCGGTCATTGAACCACCGTTGGAAGCAACCGCTATGTTCAAACCCGGTTTGGTTCGGCATACGCCCAACGAAAAGGGGCAGATCAACCCGTACCCAAGTTATTCAAACGCGGCCTACGTCGCGATCAGCGAAGTCGACGTCAATACAGGCGAAGTAAAGCTGCTGAAATTTTCTGTCGCCCACGATTGCGGTAACGTGATCAACCCCATTTTGGTTGAGGGGCAGGCGTGCGGCGCCATCATGTTTGGTATTGGCGCGTCGATGGCCGAGAACATCACGTTCGATGAGAACGGGCGTCAGTTGACAAAGAACTTCATGGACTACGTCATGCCGCGTATCGGTGATGTGCCGTCGATTGATCTGGCCCATCATGATAGCCCGAACCCCGTGAACTATAAGGGGTTGAAGGGTGCCGGCGAGGCTGGTGTCGGTGGTTCTGCGGCGGCTATCGTTAACTCAGTGAACAACGCGTTGTCACCTTTCGGTGTGATGATGACTGAAACACCACTAACCGCACCTCGGGTTTGGTCGGCAATTCAGGCAGCTAAGAAAGCCCAACCTCAGCGCAAGGTGGCTTAGTCATGAGTTTATATCCTGCGTTTGCGCGCCCGCGCGATCTTGGCCAAGCGGCGGAGATCATGGGTAGCCTATCGACCGGAGCAATGATCATTGCCGGTGGCCAAGAATTGATGCCGAGCGTCAACTACGGTGCGTTGATGCCCGAGGTCTATATCGACGTCGGACAGATTGCTGCGCTTAAAGGCATTACCGAAGAAGATGGTGGTATTCAGATCGGCTCTTCTACCGTTCATAGAGACGTTCAAGACAGCGAAGTTATCAAATCGAAGCTGCCGTTGCTGTCGTACGCGGCGACCCAAATTGGCGGGGGAATGCAGGTGCACAACCGTGGCACCATTGGCGGCAACATCGTAGCTATGCACCCGTTGTACGATATTCTGCCATCGTTGCTTGCTCTCGGAGCTGAAGTTGACGTCTTAAAGGGTGAAGGTGAAGCGCGTGTTGCGTTGGCTGACCTTATGAAGGACGCGAGCCATGGCCTTGGCAGTGAATCATTGTTGGTGCGGATCCATCTAAAGCCAATGACACCGAGCGCTGGTTGGTCTTACGAGAAACTTAAGATCACCGCAGGTGGGTATGGCTCTGCAAATGCGGCTGCCATCGTGACGCTTGATGGCGACAAGATCACAGGCTTACGCGTTGTAGTTGGCGCGGTATCGGCGTTGCCCGTTGATATGTCTGACGCATTAGGCGGCTGCCGTGGACAAGCCTGGTCAGAGCATCTTGCCGAAGAGATTGAAGAAAAAGCATCGGCAGAGGTCACTGACCCTTTGTCTGATCATCAGGGTGATGGAGATTGGCGGAGAGCCATGGCCGGTGTAATGGCGCGTCGCGCGGTCGAGACCGCCGTAAGCAAAGCCGGTTAGGGGGCGAGAGCAATGGAAGACATGTTGGAAGATACCGTTCTCGTCAATTTGCGCATCAATGGCAAACTGCACGAGCTTGAAATTCCTGCACACAAATCACTTTTGGATTTGTTGCGTGACGATCTCAATCTAACGGGCACCCACATGGGTTGCATGACAGGGCATTGCGGCGCGTGCACGGTGTCGATTGACGGTCGAGTAGCGAAATCCTGCATTACGTTGGCCGCGACATTGGGCCGAGCTAAAATTACGACAATTGAAGGTTTGACCGAAGATGACGGAACGTTAAGTCCGATTCAGCAGGCTTTCTGGGATGAAGCCGGTTTCCAATGCGCGTTTTGTGCTCCGGGCATGTTGATGTGTACGGCAGAACTTCTGGAAGACAATTCTGACCCGAGTGACGAAGAGATTGAAACGGCTTTGGCTGGCAATCTTTGTCGCTGTACGGGTTATCAAAGCATACGGCGTGCGGTGAAGGCTGCAGCCGATAAGAAAAACAAAAGTACGCGCGAAGCCACAGAATAAGACAGGGGAAACACGCCATGAATATTTCGACAAAACTTGAGCCGATCGTAAAAACGCTAAAGCTACAGATGGCAACGCCTGAGAAGCTTGCGCCCTACGGTGAAATTCTTGGTTACAACGAGGCGATCGCACCGATGCCCATCGATTTTTACGATGGTGCTGTCAAAGTGCGCCGGGTCGCAAACTTTGTCTCCGACGAGCAGACTGAACTGCCAATCGTCACAGTCAATCGTCGACCGTTCGAGATGCGTCACGCGGAACGCCACTTCAAGCATACCCAAGCTTTTATCTCTCTCGGGTCTAAGCCGTTTATCGCCGCGTTCGCGCCACCGAACGATAAAGACATGCCCGATATGGATAAGTGGGAAGCTTTTCTATTTGACGGTTCGGCCGGGTTTATGATGCACGTCGGTACATGGCACGATTTCCCGTTTGCTGTGTTTGATCACACTAACCTGATGGTGATTCTGCGCAAAGAAACCACGGATGGATTGGTGCGTGACAACGTGATTCAGGACGAGGCCGAAGGGCCGGATCTCGAAAAGCGCGACATGCTCGCACGCCATAACACGATCATACGCTTCGACCTCTAGAGCGGAGCATAGAGATATGACCGATTGGTCTCAGATCGAGACCTGGGATCGCTCCTATTATCTGCACAACACGCAGGCCAAATCGGAGCATCAGTTCGCCGCCGTCGATCGCCAGGATGGGAACTATATTGTTCTGGCGGACGGTACACGCCTTCTAGATTTTCAGAGTCAGTTAATCTCGGACAGCCTCGGGCATCGCAACCCTGGCGTATATGACGAGATTCGCCGGGCGATGGATCGTTACGGCCATGTGTTCTTCGGTATGGCCAACGAATACCGCGCGCGGGCGGCCAAACTCGTTATTGAAGATATTCTTGGAAGTAGTAGCCCCCACTGGGCAGGCCGTATGCGTGTCTTGGCGTCTGGAACAGAGGCAGTCGAGAACGCCATCACCATGGCGCGCTTGTTTACTGGGCGTCAGGTCGTTCTGACTCAATCGCATTCCTTTCATGGGTTAACGGTCGGCGCGACAATGCTGCGCGGATATCGCAACAACGTAACGCCGGCTGATAGTCCTGACGCGGTGCGTGATGTGCCAGGCTTTCCTACCGCTGGGTACATTCCAGTGCCCGCGCCTGAGCGCCAAGATTGGTCAGGTAACGATATTTTACCCTCGTTGGCGGCGACTGAGGCGATGATACGCGCCGTCGGACCAGAGAATATCGCGGCTATTATTACAGAGCCGATGCTTGGTGCCGGTGGTCTGCCCGCCCACAAAGATTATCTGCCCGGTATTTTTGAGCTAAGTCGGAAGTACGGGTTTCTCTGGATTGATGACGAAGTCTTGTGTGGCTTTGGCCGTCTCGGGGAGTGGTTTGGCTATCAGCTTTCACCCGGCATTCATCCCGACATCATGGCCGTCGGAAAGTCGATCAATGGGTCTTCCATGCCCGTTGGAGCCGTGATCGCGAGCACAGAAATATCAGAGTTTATCGAGGGCGCACGGTGGTGGAGTGGCAGTACCTGGGATGGTCACCCAATTGTATGCGCGTCTATCGTTGGCGCTCTAGAGACCATGCTGCGTGAAAACTTGCTCTCGCAGGTTAGAAGCCGTGGTGCCTACCTCAAAGATAAGCTAGATGACCTTGCCAGTCGGCACCCTTGTGTCGGGCATGTTGGCGGTCACGGATTGTTTTATGCCGTCGATATGGTGAAGGGTGACGGAACACCAATTATCGCTGAAGATCGATGGACAGGGTTTACCGGCGATTTGTCTCAGCATCCCAACAATATTGTCGCCGGAGAATGTGCCAAGCGAGGCATATTCCTCGGTGGGTTCGTGCCCAACACCATCAAAGTGGGCCCGCCTTTTACTATTACTGAAGAAGAAATAGACACGGCACTTGCCGCCTTTGACGAGGCATTAACGGTTGTCGATAACACATATTGTTAGCACTGGAGCACGTACATGAAGTTCGGCGTTTTTCTACCCAACGGCAGCAATGGCTATATTATTTCAAAGGCTGTGGACCCTTACCTGCCGACCTTCGAGCACAATAAAGCGATCACCCTTGAGGCTGAGAAGCAGGATTTAGACTTCGTCCTATCGATGATGAAGTTCCGCGGTTTTGGCGGCGAGACGGGGTATTGGGATGCGTGTTTGGAATCTTTTACGCTGATGGCAGGCCTAGCCAGTGTGACCGACAAGATTGGCCTCATTCCAAGTATCGCTTTGCTCAGCCAGCATCCGGCATATGTTGCCCGTATGATGGCGACGCTCGACGATATTAGTGGTGGTCGCTGTGGCTTAAATATTGTCACCGGTTGGAACAAGCCCGAATACACGCAAATGGGCTTGTGGCGCGGAGACGAGTATTACGACCGCCGTTATGAGTATGCGGCCGATTACCTCGCCATTCTTCAAGACCTTTGGCGAAATGGAACATCAACTCATCACAGCGAATTCTTCGATCTTGAGGACTGTAGTTGCCTACCTACCCCAGGGCGGGAAATCGAAATTGTGTGTGCTGGGCAGTCGCCAAAAGGTGTTGAATTTGTTGCGAAGAATGCAGACCACAATTTTGTAATGGCCCAGCCGCCTAAGCTCAAAGGCATCAGCGACAGCCTAAAGGCGAAGGGCACTGAGCAAGGTCGTCAGGTTGGCACGTATGCGCTGTTTGGATTGATTACAGCTGATACGGACGCTGAAGCAATCGCGATGGGTCAAAAGATTATCGACGAAGCGGATGAGGGGGCGATCAGTAATATCATCGCCAGTGCCAATCTTGATTCAAACACTGGTGGAACAGCGGATCACTTGAAAGAAGGGCTAGCGCTCGGTCTTGAAGAAGGCAATATGGCCTTCATGGGCTTCCCAGTGATTTGCGGCTCATTCGATACGGTTGCCCAGAAGATAGACACCATCGCCGATGAGACCGGTGTCGACGGCATGTTATTCAGCTGGGCAGATTTTGTTGGTGGAATCCGCGATTTTGGTGAGCAAATTAAGCCAAGACTGAAGAGTGCGGCTTAGAGCCCTACAAGAACGCCACCGTCTACCGTGATGGTTTGCCCAGTAATATAGCGTGCCTTGTTCGACGCTAAGAAGACGGCGACATCTGCGATATCCGATGGATCACCAATCCGACCAAGAGGGACGCTTGGCGCGACAGCGTTTAGGCCTTCTTCACCCACTGAATTGATCGGATCCAAAGTTTGGGCAGTGCGGATGAATCCGGGCGCTATGCCATTGGCGCGGATGCCATCTTTCGCAAGCTCGATCGCTACGCCCCGGACCAAGCCTGAAACCCCGGCTTTAGCCGCGGAATAGGGGACGTGTTCATCCCAGCCATATGCTGTTCCGGCGATAGACGCGAGGCAGACGACCGAACCGGATTTGGCGTTTCTCATGGCCGGTGCGGCGGCGCGGATCATGCGCATCATGCCCTTTAAATCGACATCGATCGTCAGGTCCCATTGGTCGTCGGTCATTGTGGTGAGTGGAATTTTCTTGGCGATGCCAGCGTTGCAAACCAATGTCGTAATAGGGCCATATGCCTTTTCGACGCTCGCAATAACGCCATTCACCTGATCTGTGTTGGTGACGTCCATCTCATGAAATTCAGCGTCGGCGCCTGATTCTGCGAGTGCGCTCACAACTCCAGCGCCTTCGTCGGCCAAAACGTCCGTTGCAATGACCCGATAATCCGCCGCGGCGAACGCTTCGGCCATGCCCTTGCCAATTCCGATACCGGCACCAGAAATTAGAACTGTCGATTTGCTCATTTTAGATACACCCCTGCTACGTTTTTTTGCATACTAGAATGCATACGATTTAGAGCAATACCGAATCGTCAGCAGCGGCTTGGCGAAAATTCAGGGAAAGGAACGGCAATGATTACGAAGGGATATGCGAACAGCTCCGAGGGTCAAGTCCACTATCGGGAGTCTGGCTCAGCAGGGAAACCGGTTATCTGTTTCTTCCATCAGACAGCAAGTTCAGGAAGTATGTTCGAAAAAGTGATGCTGTTGTTGGCCCGCGACTATCACTGTTACGCCTTCGATTCCCCCGGTTTTGGCGGGTCTTACCATCCGAAAGCGATCCCTGATATTGGATTTCTTTCAGATCGGCTGCTGGAAGCTATCGATGACCTCGGCATTAAATCGTTTCACGCCTGTGGGCATCACACCGGCGGCTGCATCGCCATGGAAATGCCAGGTAAAGCGCCCGAGAAGGTTGCCAGTCTTTCCGTCATTGGACCCGTAATTGTTAATGAGGAAGAGAAGCGCGAATACATGAAAACCTTCGTGCAGCCCTTCAAGGTGGAGCCGACAGGAGAGTTTCTAACAACCGCCTGGGCCTATCTTAAAATGATTGGCGCTTCGACCACGCTTGAACTACACACCCGCGAAATGGTGGACCATTTGATCGCTCATGAAACCATGCCGATGGCATTCACTGCGGTTTGGAATCAGGATGTTGAGACACTGTACAAGTCGATAGCGTGTCCGTTGATGATCATGTGTTCCAAGGATGACGTGCTGTGGCCGCTTTTCGAGCGAGCAGGAGAAATGCGACCGGACGCCAAACAGAGCATTGTCGGCGGCGCCGATTTCCAGCCCGACAATGACCCTGAAAGTGTCGCGAGCGGCCTCGGAGAATTTTACGCCGAACTGCGCTAAAGGGTTTCGTCCCTATACAGAATAGACGATTGAGCCCGATGTTTTCCGGCCCATAAGGTCTGATAACGCTGTTGGTGCGTCCTTGAGGGGGTAGATGTGCCCTGGTGTTGCGTCAAGAACGCCTTTCTCGAGGACATCAAAAACATCAGACATAGACTCTAAGTATGTTTCTCGTTCGGCGTTAAATGAAAAAACCGACGGCCTGGCTATAAAGTTGGAAAACGTGACCGGGACGGTGCTTAGGTCGATGGGCGGCAACGGCCCTGATGCCTGACCAAAGGTGACAAACATTCCGATCGACGTTAATGACCGAATGGACTCCTCGAAGGTATCTTTTCCAATCCCGTCGTAAACCACGTCAACGCCTCGGCCGTTTGTCAGGTCTAAAATCCGATCAGCGAAGTTATCCTCTCGATAATTGATGACGTGGGCACAGCCTGCGGCTTGGGCGCGATCTGCTTTGTCTTTGCTCCCGACTGTGCCGAATACCTCTGCGCCTAGATGCGCGCACCAGCGGACAAGAGAATCCCCTGTGCTTCCTGCTGCGGCATGAACGAGTACTTTGGTGCCCGAGGTCACCGGGTAGACGCGTTTAACCATCATTTGTGCGGTTGGACCGGCGATCATGATGGCCGCGGCATCCTCGAAGCTCAGCCAATCAGGAATTTTCACGGCGTATCCTGGCCACATGTTTCGAGAGGTCGCATAAGCCCCTAAGGGCGGGCCGCCGTAGCCGACGCGATCTCCGATTGTGAATTCGTCAATGCCTTCCCCAACAGCTGTAACGGTTCCTGCGCCTTCGACCCCTGGCGTTAGTGGGTAGGGGTCGATGGCGTAGGCGCCAGATATGACGTAGGTGTCGATCATGTTGACGCCTACGGCAGCTTGTTCGACTTGAATTTCGCCTGGACCGGGTGGTGCGGGGTCAAATCCGCGCCATTCCATTTCTGACGGGGTGCTGGGTTGATCGGCAACCCACCTGTAAGCGGACATTGCTAATGCGCTCGGCTATTAGAGGTCAGCGATGCTGTCTGCTTTCGGAATGGGGTACCCGGGATTGGGGTAGCAGATACAAAGGTGCCGGAAGGGCTCGTCGCTAAGTACCCGCCATACAATCCGCGCGCCTTGAGGCAATAGATAAACCGAACCAGGTTCTGCGATCGCTTTGCCCGACTCCATCATCAAGGGTGGCAAATGATATTCGATTTCCGCGCGGCCAGAGACGACGACTTGCACTTCGTCGTGGGGCATGGACCACGCGATATCCATTCCCTTGTAAAAGTCTTCATAATTCACTTGGGTTGTTGGTTCGTCGATACCCGTATTTACGGCGCGAAACTTTGACCCCGGATGAAACGGGAATTCGAGATCAGGTGCATCATCAAGGTCTTTGTCGACCGGCGTATAAATCTTAAATTTTGACCACGTTATGTGCTCTCTACCCATTGCGAGTCTCCCTGTTTTTCGTTTTTATTTCCCCAAAAAAGCCCAGAAAAACGCCATTTATGCGTGTCTGTCCAGGCCCGACAAGAAGAAGCCTAGCGCGCATGCGCCAACTCACCAATAGTTTTGCATAAGAAATTGCATACAAAATTTGGTGGTACTAACATACGTGCAATTCGGCTGGCCGGATTAGAGTTGGTGGGCCAGAAATAAGGACAATGATCCTACACGTAGACGCCTGGGGAGGCACACTCATGAATATGCAAGCTGTGACGGCTGACGAAGCGCTTGTGGCGCAACTCAAACAAATTGTTGGTAACGATCACGTTCTCACAGAAGAGAAAGATCGTGATTTCTTCTCGACTGATCTTAGCGGTCGCGATCGGGAAATTGCGGCTGTCGTTATTCAACCGGGCAATACGGAAGAGCTTGCCGCTGGCGTTGAGCGGCAGCGCGTCGAGGGCGACGAAGGCGGCCGGGACCATGTACTCGGGCAGCGAGGCCGCGA
>WLXB01000136.1 GCA_012103295.1 Alphaproteobacteria bacterium
ACGGTCCGCCGAACCCGCCTGAGCAGATTTAACGGATTGGGCAACCGGGACACGGCCTCTTTAAGGCGCGCCTGAGCTTTGGGCACGTTCATAACGTCGGCAATGCGTCGGTCGAGAAACGCCCATGTATCGGCGCACCCTTCAGAACGATCTTCAAGCCAAACCAAAAGCGTTGAGGTATAGACCGCCGCCAACAACCCGCGCTTAGTGTAAAAGTTATAGTCTGTCGCGCGGTCCCCTGCAGCACGCCACATCGCGTCGACCGTCGCATACCCACCGCGCACGCCATCTTCGGCGTGGCCAGGCAACACCGAGAGTGCGAGTGCGCGGCGCACCGCCTCCCGGTGGAGCGTCCAGCGCTCCAGGCGGGTGCGCACAAGCAAAGCAATGCGATCGCGAATACGCAGAGTTTCAAGGTCGGTTTCGGCGAGATCCTCTATCATTGTCCGGTCCGCCATTTGGAGCCAGTGGCGAACCGCAGCGCGCGGGCCGTCAGGAAAAAGGACATCCACGTCGGCCGGTGTCAGTCCCGCGTCGGTCGCGCCTCGATTCAATGCCTCAAGGCTCCAACCATCGAAGGGTATATGCGGCAGAGCCGCTAAAACGACGGCATCGCGACGGACGTCCTTATCCGTCATAAGGCTGGTTCCTCGGCGTTCGAGGCCGGAGTCTTTTCAACCGTTGCTTCTCCACCCTCGTCTTCCTGTTTTTCGTCTTCGACCTCGTCGTCGTCCTGCGCATCAGTGAAGGATAGGGTCGCGATATCGATCATCCGCATTGGGTACAAGACACCGTCCAAGTGATCCGTCTCGTGCTGAACAACGCGAGCGTGGAACCCTTCTGCAGGGCGTTCTCGTAGCGATCCATCAACGTCCTGATAGGAGTACTTGATCTGTGTCCAACGCGGCACTACGCCCGTCAGATAGGGCACGGATAGGCAGCCTTCCCAATCTTCAGCCATAGCATCTGAAACCGGTTTGATGACCGGATTGATCATCACGGTCATGGGAACAGCGGCGCCGCCGTCTCGACCTTCTGGAACAAAAAAGATAACGATGCGCAAGGGCACATAGACCTGCGGAGCCGCCAAACCAACACCACCGGCATGAACCATGGTCTCCTTCATATCGTCGATGAAGGTATGCAGCTCCGGATCATCGAAATTGGTGACCTCGTGGGCGCGTCCCTTGAGGATTGGATGCCCCATGCGGGCAATATCTAAAATGGCCATGTGCTGCTGAATATTCTGAGTGTGGGGACGACCTACGGTGGCCGCCTCGGATTGGTCATCAATATAGGAGTCCTGAGGCCGTGGGCAAATGGGTAATTGCTTAGAAAATAAGCCGTTTCGCGCCTGCCCCGCTCGGCGAACAGGCCTTCACAAGGCAGATTCCCTATGATATACACCGCGCCTTCTGGGATTGGCTTTGATTAAGGCCGCCCCTAGCGAACAATTTAGTTAAAAAAGGAGACGAACCCTGGTTCAGGTCGTCGTACGCGATAACAATGTCGATCAGGCGCTAAAAGCCCTGAAGAAGAAGATGCAGCGGGAAGGCGTATTCCGCGAAATGAAGCTCCGTAAGGCCTATGAGAAGCCGTCGGAAAAGCGTGCCCGGGAAAAGTCCGAGGCCGTCCGTCGTGCCCGTAAGCTTGAGCGTAAGCGTGTCGAACGCGAGGGCTTTTAGGCCCGCTTCCGGCCCGAGCCACTTTGGATCGGGAATACACATACACTTTTTTGCCGGCGCGGCTTGTCAAAGCTGCGCCGTTTGCATTTGGACCGCTTCAGGCCGAACAATAGCCGCCATGCCGTAATTTGAGCGCCGTATGATGAGCTTATGACTGATCCCGATACAGATACTCTAGCCATACGAAGAGCCGGTCCTGACGACCTTGCAGCGGCGACGACGCTCGTCGAGCACGCCTGGACCGCAACCAACGCCGAATTCTTACCCTCAACCACCATCACCCTCCTCACAGCCGAAAACTCTATCGCCGGATTAATCGCAAGCCGGAGCCAAGAGCTATGGCTGGCGGAGCACGTGGGCGACCTTGCCGCCGTCCTTGGGGTCGATAGCAATGGCTATGTATGGGCTTGCTACGTCCACCCAGACCATCAGCGTAAAGGCATCGGGCGGGCCTTGATGAACGCAGTTAAGGCGTACTTCGAAGATAAGGACGTGGCATGTCTTCATCTCGACCTGATAGACGGCAACACAGCCGCTCAGACCTTTTATCTAGCGCAGGGTTGGGTCGAAGAAAGCCGCCGGCCCGAACCCCTTCCCGGCCACATGGCCACCGCAATTCGCCTCGTCTACGCTCTCTAATACTGATCGGTATTCTTGGATGCGTCGGTATCAGCGGATATGATAGCCGCTCCCAATAAACCTTTACTCGATAATCTGGAGACTGAAATCAATGTCTAACGCAACGAAAACTATTGCTGTGATTGGAACGGGCCGCATGGGCGGCGCAATTGGCGGCCGACTTGCGTCACTGGGCCACACTGTTGTTTACGGATCGCGCTCTCCGGATAGCGAAGAAACAGTCGCTTTGGTTGAGAAAACCGGTGACGGCGCCACCGCAGCCAGCCCGTCTGAGGCCGCAGCAGCGGCTGATATTATTGTATTCGCCGTGCCCTGGGCCGGTGCTGAAGAGGCCGTAAATTCATTGGGTACGGTAGATGGCAAGACCATTATCGACGTCACCAATGCGTTATCCTTCGGTGCGCATGGATTGATGGAAATGGCGTCCGACACCTCGTCTGGCGAAAGCATCCAGAAATGGCTCCCCGGTAGCACAGTCGTCAAGGCGTTTAACACGGTCGGCTTTCATGTCATCGCTAACCCTGATGCCGCGGGTGGGCCGGTTTCTGTTCCAATCGTCGGTGACGACGCAGACACCAAAACGGCAGTGGCAGACCTCGTCCAAACGTTCGGTTTTGAAACGATAGATGTTGGGCCCCTTGTTCATGCCCGCGCCTTGGAAATGATGTCCATGATCTACATCGTGCCGTACCTGCAAGGACGGAAGGAAGACGCCTTCGAATACTACTTACGACGGGGCGCTGCACCGAAAGTCAGCGCAGGTGTTCGAGCGGCCGGATAAGGTTGGGCAACAGGTTAGGATCTTAGTATGACAAAGCGTGGCATTGGTTTTGCGATTGTATGTACGTTTCTGATGTTGGGACCTGCAAATGCGGACACAATTGCAGTTATCGGCACAGGCGGCGTGGGAAGTGCTTTAGGCCCTCACTTTGCTGCGGCGGGCCATACCGTGGTTTATGGATCGCGCTCCCCGGAAACCTCGGAAGTACAGGCGTTGGTCAAAGAAACCGGCCACGGCGCGACCGCAACTACACAGGCCACCGCTGCGAAAAATGCCGATATCATTCTGCTGGCCTTACCGTGGGCCCCGACCAAAGCGATTGTAGAAGGCCTCGGGGACTTAGACGGCAAGATCATCATAGACCCGATCAACGCGCTGGCCTTTGGCCCCGAAAAATCTGTCGGACTGGCGGCAACGCCATCTGCCGCTGAACTGATTCAGGCGTGGGCACCCGGTGCCCACGTGATTAAAGCGTTCAACACCCTCACCCGGGCCTTCATGGTCGATTCGACTGCGGCTGGCGGTCCAATAACGATTCCTTTGGCCGGTAATAATGCTGAAGCCAAAGCCCGCGTAGCGGCACTCGTTGAAGCCGTTGGCCTAGTTCCGTTAGACGTTGGACTACTGGATCACGCTAGAGCGGTCGAAGCGATGGGCCAACTCTATGTTGCCCAAGGATACCAAGGCCGTACTCGATATGAGTTTCAATTGCGTCCGCGGTGAAACCTGCGTCTCGGACGGGCCTTTCATCGACGGTCTCAAACCGCTAATTTAACACTTCTGCTAAATTTGGAGATTGGTGATGACCCAATCCAACTACTTTGTCGACCGTGGCATGAATGGCAATACGCCGGCTTTGCCCTTACGGGCTGACGAGAGCTTCGTTGATTATGTCTGCGAGGCCCGCAACGTTCTGCTCCATGCGCGCTGGAAGCAGATGGGAGACCACGGCAATAAAACGCTAAAAGACCGTGGCATCGCCATTGAGCAGACCAACGACTGTGTCGAACAGGTTCGGGACGTCATCTCCGGAGATATGGAATTGGCGAGCTTCCTGCGAATCAAGCGTAGCTACCAGGAAATGTACAAAGATCGAATTATCGGCTCGATCAATACGCAACGCGACGATTGGCTAAGAAAACTGAATGAGGCCGAATTAGAAGGGCCTGGGTCCCTCGCATACGATCGCGACTTTCCCATGCCCGACTACGCAAAGGTACAGATTCATATTCAGCCGCGCGGCTACGTCGGCGATGATCTGGCTGGTCTCTACTATGACTGCGGAACGCAGATTTTCTTTGGCGGCAACAACGCTGGCGACGCTTGGCACCGAGAACTTGCAGAGCGCACGACCATGCCCGAAGACGGCAAAGTTGATCGTATCCTTGAGATCGGCTGTTCGGTTGGACAACTCGCCTGCGAACACAAAAAGTTAAATCCCAACGCTGAGGTTTGGGCGACCGATATCTCAGCGCCCATGGTACGCTATGGCCACTGGCGCGCAATTCAACAAGATCTCGATGTCAACTTCGCGCAAATGGCGTCTGAAGCTTTAGAGTTTCCAGACAATCACTTTGACCTTGTGACTGCTCATATCCTTTTCCACGAAATTCCGAGGCCCGTGATAGAGAAAACACTAGCAGAGGCATTCAGGGTTCTTCGCCCGGGTGGAACATTTGTCCTGTGGGATTTCTCCACCACTTCCGATGATCACCCAGGCTATGGCGGGTTCCTAGGCCTGATGGATTCAGCCGACAACGGAGAACCGTACGCCCCAGGCTTCGTGACAATGGGCGTCGAGAAAACTATTGAAGATACGGGCTTTGTTATTCGCTCAATCGGAAGCCCAGCACAAATGCATGATCGTGTTTGTGACAAACCCAGCCCAAAAAGCAATTAGGAAATAACAATGAAATTGCGCCGTTCTTTTGCCGCCGCTCTCGCCTGCCTATTTATACTATCCAGCGCGCCGGTATGGGCAGACGTCGTTGCCGTCATTGGCACTGGTCGGATGGGCAGTGCTCTTGGACTCCGATTTGCCGAAACCGGGCATACGGTCATCTACGGTTCGCGCAACCCAATGTCTGAGAAGGCTGCAGCTGTCGTCACAAAAACTGGCAACGGTGCGCGGGTCGATACATCTGCGAATGCGATTGCCGAAGCCGACATTGTGGCACTGGCGCTACTTTGGCGCGCAACTGAAGATTTGATCAAAGCGAATGTCAGTAATCTGGACAACAAAATCATTTTTGATGTCACCAATGCCCCGATCCGCGCCGTTCAGGCTGACCGAGAAAACGCTGTTGATAGTTCTGCCGGCGAATTGATCCAAGGCTGGGCACCCAACTCCAAGGTTGTAAAAGCCTTCAATACGGTCGGGTACCACATTCTAGAAAACCCGGCACATGCTGGCGGTCCCGTGACCGTGCCCCTCGTCGGCAACGATCTTGCCGCAATGGAACGAGTTGCTGAACTTGTTCAAGCGATGGGCTTCGAGACGATGATTCTCGGCGGGATTGAACAAGCACATGTGCTGGAAGGCATGGCGTCGCTGTATTTTGTTCCTTACGCGCAAGGGCGATACGATGAGGCATTCGAGTATTATTTCCGCAAGGGAACTGCCCCTTCAGGCATTAACTCGTCGCGGGTGCGCGGCGCTGATACCGAATAAATGCGTTCTAGCCTTGCTCAATGCTATCGTCGGCCGATCCGATATACGGCTGGGTAAGACTCTCTGAGACAGTCCAGAGCTTCTCAGCCATGGCCGCGTTTTCCATATTGTGACCAGCGACAACAGGATTGCAGTCCTCAAAATAGAACCCATTGGTTTCGGATAACCCTGGAGCTGTAGCAACATAAGTTTCCGTGGCTGCGCCGGCCTCAACAGATTTAAAGAACGGCAAGGCCCAGCTGAATAGACCGGCAAATATCTTGATATACAACGGATAGTGGCGCCCCAGGTTTGTGTTGATTACACCCGGGTGGATCACGTTCGACGTCGCAGTCGAGCCTTCTAGCCGGCGAGCCAATTCAAGTGAAAACAAACCGTTGGCCAGTTTTGAATGCCCATAGGCGTCGTTGGGGACATATTCATCCATCCAAGTCCCATCCAACTTATCAAACTGAATGCCGTCATCTGGCGCCCATAAATATCCCTGCGACCCGACCGTCACAAAACGGCCCTGGGGTGCTGCCTTAACTTGTTCCATCAATCTGTTGGCCAAAATGAAATGGCCCAAGTGATTGATGACAAAATGCCGTTCAATCCCGTCAACCTGCTGAAGCTCAGGGAGCGCCATGACTCCGGCATTGAGGATCAGCATGTCAATCGGCGTTCCTGTCGCGCCAATAGCGTCGGCACAGGACGCCATCGTTTCAAAGTTCGCTAAGTCGCCGGCAAAAGGTGTCGTTTTTCCATCTACCGAATTACAAGCTTCGGTCGCTTTTTCCATGTTGCGGGAGATGCCGAACACATGGGCGCCCCGAGAGGCCAACACGCGCATTGTTTCGTAGCCCAAACCGGAGTTGCAGCCGGTAATCACCGCTGTCTTGCCCGACAAGTCGAGACCAGCGGTTACCTCATCAGCCGTCGATTCTGCGCCAAAATCACTCATCGGCACGCCATCCGGCCGAATAACAGGGGCTGCTTCTTCCTCATCCCCACCGCACGCAGACAAAGTCGTTGCAGCAACAAGAGCTGTTGTACCCGTGAGAATTTGACGGCGCGATAGGCCGCTTTGGACATCTTGGCTCATGGACTAACTCCTTTTGGGGTCTGACTGGTATCTTGTACGCAGCCCTAGAGTGATTGGACGATTTTTTCCGTCATTTCTTTGGCATCGCCAAACAGCATCATGGTGTTGTCTCGGAAGAACAATTCATTATCAACGCCCGCATAACCTGCAGACATTGAGCGCTTTACGAATAGAACCGTCTTCGCTTTTTCAACATCAAGTATCGGCATTCCGTAGATCGGACTTTGCGGATCGGTCTTGGCGACAGGATTGGTGACATCGTTCGCTCCGATTACATAGACCACATCTGCAGTACTGAATTCATTGTTGATCTCTTCCAGTTCGAAGACTTCGTCATAGGGCACGTTGGCTTCTGCGAGGAGTACGTTCATATGTCCCGGCATACGTCCGGCGACCGGGTGGATAGCATAGCTCACATCCACGCCTTCAGACTTCAATTTATCAGCCATCTCGCGCAACGCATGCTGCGCCTGAGCAACAGCCATGCCGTAACCTGGAACAATAATCACCTTAGAGGCATTGCTCATAATGAAAGCAGCATCCTCGCCAGCACCCGATTTTACACTTCGATCACCGGTCGCAGCGGCCGGTCCGGCGGACGCATCGCCGCCAAATCCACCGAGGATGACGTTCACGATAGAGCGATTCATGCCCTTACACATGATGTAGGACAGAATTGCACCAGAGGATCCAACCAGTGCGCCAACGATAATCAGGAGAGAATTACCCAGGGTGAAACCGATGCCGGCTGCCGCCCAACCCGAATAGGAATTGAGCATCGAAACCACGACCGGCATATCAGCGCCGCCAATGGGGAGAATAAGAAGAAAGCCAAGCGCAAAGCTCAAAAGAGCAATCAAAAGAAACAGTGACACGCTTTCTGTGTTGCAAAACCAAATCACGAGAACGAGTAAAGCGATGCCGATCAGCGCGTTGAGCGCATGCTGGCCCGGAAAGACGAGTGGGTTTCCCGACATCAGGCCTTGAAGTTTCGCAAAGGCGATGACCGATCCAGAGAAGGTGATCGCGCCGATCGCAAGACCGATCGACATTTCAACCAGACTAGCAGTCTTAATCGAACCGACGACTCCAATACCGTATGCCTCCGGCGCAAGCAGTGCTCCGAAAGAGACAAGCACCGCTGCCATACCAACCAGACTGTGGAAGGCCGCAACAAGCTGGGGCAAGGCTGTCATTTCGATACGCTTGGCGATTATTGTACCGGCGGTCCCACCGACCAAAATACCAACAACAATCCAAACGTATGCCGTCACTTCTGGCGAAATCAAAGTTGTCAGAATAGCGATGGTCATTCCGACCATGCCGAAGGTGTTGCCGCGGCGCGCCGTCTCCGGAGACGACAAACCGCGCAAAGTCAGGATGAAGAATACGCCTGAGACAAGATAAGCGAGTAGTGTAGCGCCTTGTGCCATAACAGTTCCCTACTTCGCTTTTTTCTTGAACATCGCCAGCATGCGCTGGGTCACTATAAATCCGCCGAATATATTCACGGATGCCAGGATCACAGCAAAGAAGCCCAATACCTTTGACGTCGTGAACGCTTCTGGACCTGTCGCAATAAGTGCGCCAACGATGATGACTGAGGACACGGCGTTGGTCACCGCCATTAGCGGCGAATGAAGTGCCGGTGTGACACTCCACACCACATAAAATCCAACGAAGACAGCCAGAACAAAAATAGTGACGAGGTACCAGAACTCGTTTCCACCCCCCGCAGCTTGCGCCTCCATGGCCAACTGCCCTGCCTGGGCGGCCAGCATTTCAGCGCTCTCCGCCAATGTCTCCGCCTGATCTGCCAGTCCTTGAGCAGCCTCGGGAACTGCCTGAGTGTTCATCAGTTGCCTCCTTCACCGGTCAGACGGGGATGTACGATGCTACCGTCTTTGGTCACCAATGTTCCGGTGACAACATCATCTTCCCAGTCAATGACGAGATTCCCTGTCTCTTTGTCGATCATAGGGGACAGGAAATTAAATAGATTTCGGGAATACAGCGCACTTGAGTCTCGCGCCAGTCGGGCCGGCATATTGGCATGACCAATAATCGTGACACCGTTATTGGTCATCACTGTTTCACCAAATTTTGCGCCTTCGACATTACCACCGGACTCAACGGCAAGATCAACGATGATTGATCCCGCTTTCATATCTGCAACCACATCCGCCGCAATCAGCTTGGGGGCCGGGCGGCCCGGAATAAGAGCTGTAGTGATTACGATATCGGCTTTGACGACTTCAGCGCGCACAGCATCAGCTTGCTTCTGCTTAAACTCGTCACTCATTTCCTTGGCGTAACCGCCTTCTGTTTCAGCCGCCTTCATTGCCTCTTCATCGATGACAATAAACTTTCCACCGAGGCTTTCGACTTGCTCTTTTGCGGCATATCGAACATCCGTCGCCATAACGACGGCACCGAGGCGCTTTGCGGTTGCAATTGCTTGCAAACCGGCAACACCTGCACCGAATACGAGAACACGTGCCGGTGCAATTGTGCCAGCGGCGGTCATCATCATCGGCATCGCCCGGCCGAAGGCCGCGGCCGCGTCGATGACGGCTTTGTAGCCCGACAAATTCGATTGC
>WLXB01000137.1 GCA_012103295.1 Alphaproteobacteria bacterium
AACCTTTGGATCGTAATGGACCGGGCGGATGGTAAAACTCAACAAGATCTACACACGCACAGGAGATAAAGGGGAGACAGGGCTCGGAGACGGAACCCGTTTACCCAAGCACGCACCCAGGGTTTCAGCCTATGGAGAAGTCGATGAAACAAACGCTGTCATCGGACTCGCGATCGTGGCGATCAATGCGGACAAGGATCTGACCACCGACCTAGCACCGACGCTAGTACGCATACAAAATGACTTATTCGATTTAGGAGCCGACCTCTGCACACCGGACAAACAAACCGAAGAGTCTGCGGCGGATCTCAGAATCACGCCAGAGCAGGTAACCGCGCTGGAGCAAGACATTGACAACCTCAATTCAAACATAGCTCCCCTGACCTCTTTTGTCCTTCCGGGTGGCACGGCAGCGGCAGCCCATCTCCACCATGCACGAACAGTAGCAAGACGTGCCGAGCGTATGATAACGGCAATGGCCGCCCAAGAATCCATCAACCCGAACGCATTGAATTACATCAATCGCCTGTCTGACCTTCTTTTTGTAATGGCCCGCTACGTCAACAAGGGCAGCTCTGGTGATATTTTATGGAAGCCTGGAGGTGATCGATAACGTTCAACCTCATTGGCCCTCGCACCATTAATTTTGCAGTGCGAACGTCATGCTGCAACGCAATATAATGGGCGTTGACTTGCCCCACCCAAAGGATTAGGTCTTTACGCCGTTTCGGGCCGTGTATTGGGGTTTTTATGCACGGCAGTAGCGCCTAGGCGCCCGATTTTTTTTACCAAGTGTATACGGAACCGACACCATGAAGGTCCTGGTAGCCGTCAAACGGGTGGTTGACTACAACGTCAAAGTCCGCGTCAAAGCGGACAATTCTGGCGTAGAGCTGGCTAACGTCAAAATGTCCATGAACCCGTTCGACGAAATCGCAGTCGAAGAAGCTGTCCGTCTCAAAGAAGCCGGCACAGCTGAAGAAATTATTGCTGTGAGTATGGGTGTCCAGCAGTGTCAGGAGACAATCCGCACAGCTCTCGCCATGGGTGCCGATCGCGGCATCCTGGTGCAGACAGATGACGAACTGCAGCCTCTTGCCGTCGCTAAAATGTTAAAAGCGTTGGTCGAAAAAGAAAGCCCTGATCTCGTAATCGTGGGCAAACAAGCCATCGACGATGACGCCAATCAGACTGGGCAAATGCTAGCCGCTCTATTGGGATGGCCTCAAGGTACATTTGCCTCGAAAGTTGATTTGACCGATGGCAAAGCCAACGTGACACGCGAAGTAGACGGTGGTCTAGAAACAGTCGCGCTTTCGATGCCGTGCGTGGTCACCACAGACCTGCGCCTTAACGAGCCCCGCTATGCCTCTCTACCAAACATTATGAAGGCAAAAAAGAAACCGATAGATACCGTTACGCCAGACGAACTAGGCGTAGATACGACGCCGCGCATCGTAACCCTCAAGGTCGAAGAACCACCGAAGCGCGAGGGCGGCGTCAAAGTCGCTGACGTTGCAGAACTAGTGGATAAACTTCGCAACGAAGCCAAGGTGATATCATGACCTGTCTAGTTGTAGCGGAACACGACAATACCGAACTCAAGCCAGCATCGCTGAGCACAATTCAAGCTGCATCAGAAATTGGTGGTGACGTTCACGTCCTCGTCGCCGGAGCCGGGTGCGCCGCCGTTGCTGAACTAGCAGCGAAAGTCGCAGGCGTTTCCAGCGTCAAAGTCGCTGACGATGCACGCTATGAACACCAATTGGCAGAACCTGTTGCAACCTTGGTTGCAAGCCTCGCCGGCGACTACACACACGTTCTGGCGTCCGCAACGACCTTTGGTAAGAACTTTATGCCGCGCGTGTCAGCTCTACTTGACGTTGCACAGATTTCCGACATTTCTGCCGTTGTATCAGCGGATACGTTCGTTCGGCCAATCTACGCCGGGAACGCAATGGCAACTGTTCAAAGCAATGACGCAGTTAAGCTAATTACGGTCCGCGGCTCGACCTTTGACAAAGCGGCCGCCGAGGGTGGTTCAGCGGGAATTGACGCTGTCGCCGCTGCAGACGACCCTGCTGTTTCGACATTCGTCAGTCAGGAATTATCGAAGTCAGAGCGACCTGAGCTGACGTCGGCAAACATTGTGATCTCAGGCGGTCGTGGCGTCGGTAGCTCAGAAAATTTCGCGATCATCGAATCACTGGCGGACAAATTAGGCGCCGCCGTTGGTGCCTCACGCGCAGCGGTCGATGCTGGCTACGTTCCCAACGATTACCAGGTCGGTCAGACCGGCAAGATTGTCGCGCCAGATCTTTATGTTGCGATTGGTATTTCCGGGGCTATCCAGCACTTGGCGGGGATGAAGGACAGCAAAGTCATCGTCGCAATCAACAAAGATGAAGAAGCCCCAATTTTCCAGATCGCAGATTACGGTCTTGTCGGTGATCTGTTTGACGTGGTTCCGCAACTGTCAGATGCCCTTTAATCGGCGTCGATTCACAAGGATTGTTACATGAACGATGATGGTGGCCGCGCTACGCAGGCCAGAAAGGACGAGAGTCGGGTGTCTAAATCGGATTACGAAATCAAGACGATCGGGATTATTGGTGCTGGCCAGATGGGCAGCGGCATCGCCCATGTGAGCGCATTGGCTGGCTATGATGTCAAAGTCTTCGATATTAACGATGACCAGCTTAAGAAAGCGGTTTCTGGGATCGACGGCAACATGGCGCGTCAGGTCAAAAAAGAACGCATCACTGCCGAAGCGAAAGACGCAGCACTTAAACACATTGAAACATCGACGGCGCTTGGGTGCATGGCTGACGCCGATCTCGTGATCGAAGCGGCGACTGAAAGAGAAGAGATCAAACGTCAGATATTTAACGATGTCTGCCCGATCATCAGAGACGACGCAATTTTGTGCTCGAATACATCATCAATTTCGATCACACGCCTCGGTGCAGGTACAGACCGACCGGAACGGTTCATGGGCCTACACTTCATGAACCCTGTACCGGTGATGAAATTGGTTGAACTCATCCGCGGCATTGCCACTGCAGAAGACACCTTCTCGTCCGTGCGTGAGGTGGCCGTAAAGCTTGGCAAACAAACTGTATCCTCCGAAGATTTCCCAGCATTCATCGTCAATCGCATCCTCATCCCGATGATCAACGAAGGGATCTACACCCTTTACGAAGGCGTGGGCTCTGTTTCCGCCATTGATACCGCGATGAAACTCGGTGCCAATCACCCGATGGGACCACTTGAACTGGCTGACTTCATTGGCCTCGATACCTGCCTATCGATCATGGGCGTGCTGTACGAAGGCCTAGCCGATTCTAAATACCGGCCCTGCCCTCTACTCGTTAAATACGTGGAAGCAGGTTGGCTCGGTCGTAAGGCGGGCAAAGGATTCTACGACTATTCGGGTGAGGAGCCTGTGCCGACGCGCTAACCCAGCACAGCTGGCGCCAGGATTTCTCTTGCGTTTTAAGGGCGGCCTCCGGTGCAATGGAGGCCGTTCTTGCATTTCGACCTAGGAAAACAGGCTCAGTGACCATTCTGACAACCGGCATTCGACCGTTTCTGGTCTTAACCGCACTCTGTGTGGCCTTGTTCCTGCCCGGTCTTGCGTCCCTACCGCCGACTGATCGTGACGAAGCGCGCTTCATGCAAGCAACGAAGCAGATGCTTGAAACGGGGAATGTTGCAGCCATCCGTTTTCAGAATGAGCCGCGGACCAAAAAGCCAATCGGGATACATTGGCTACAATATCCCTCAGTTAAATATGGCGCACAGGGGGACGTTGGCGCGGTATGGGCCTATCGATTACCGTCGGCACTTGCGGCGTGGCTTTCCATACTTTGCATTTTTGCCCTTGGTCGCAAAATGTTTGATGCCCGCACCGGCCTTATTGCTGCCGGGTTATCCGCCTGCACTCTAATCATGGCCGCTGAGGCCCACCTCGCCAAAACCGATGCCGCCCTACTGCTTACGGTCGTCGCTGCGCACTTTGCCCTCTATCAATTTTATCGATCTGCCCCAGATCAGGTGCCACGAATGCGAGTTGCACTTCTGTTCTGGTCAGCGATCGGTGCCGGACTATTGATAAAGGGACCTATTACAATCCTGGTGGTCGGGGCGACAGCCTTGTCACTATCCATTGCGGACCGGAATATCCGCTGGCTCCGCGGATTACAGCCTGAGGTCGGTATTCCCGTCGCTTTGGCCTTTGTACTTCCCTGGTTGTTGGCGTCAGTCGCAAGCGGACAGGACAATTTGGTCATTGCATCCTTGGCTGAGGATTTTCTGCCAAAACTGCTTGGTGGCGCGGAAGGCCATAGCGCTCCGCCGGGCACACACCTGCTCGTCGCACCGATCACTCTTTGGCCCGCGTCGCTCCTGCTCCTTCCCGGAACCGTCATCGCTTGGTCACACCGGAAAGAGCCCGCTATTCGCTATGCGTTGGCATGGGCTGCCACGACCTGGCTGATGTTCGAATTGGTGCCAACGAAGCTACCGCACTACATCCTTCCTGCTGTGCCCGGACTAGCGCTCGCTGCTGCGGCAGCGCTTTCAAAATCCGACACGAACCGATCGCGCTGGGGTGCCGCGTTGTGGACAGGGTTTACAGTAATGATTGGGGGCGGCTTGCTGTGGGCAACTCGCGCTTACGGTGGCGATCTTGTCCCAGCAGTTTTATTAGCACTGATCTTGGCTGCCGCCGTGGGGTTGCTTTGGCTCAAACGAGCTGAACTCAGCCTTATGATACCGGCGACAGCAGTTCTGAGTTTCGGGTTGATCGTCGGTTGGATTCTTCCCAATATGCACGACCTCGCCTTAAGTCCACGACTGGCGGCCTCCATCCAAAACCACATCACGCCGAATAGCCCGACCGTCGCCTTATCTCGATACCACGAACCATCGGCCGTTTTCCTGCTCGGTACAGAAACGTGGTTAACTACGGCACGTAATTCAGCCGCGCATGTCGCGGCGGACCCCCTGGCTTTGGCCGTTGTCGCCAGTGATCAATTGGAGGTCGTTCGAGAGATGGTGACAGCGTCGCATGGCACAATGACGGTTGTCGGTACGATTAAAGGCTACAACTACTCAAAGGGTCGTGCTGAATCGTTGTCGATTATACAAAGCCAACCACATATGTTTGCCGAATGATCTCCGTATATCGCGTACTGGCCGACGACCTTAAACGACTGAGCCCGTGGCTATTGCTTGTCTTTGCAGTCGCCATGGTGTTCATCCTGTTCTGGGATGTTCCGTTGGCCTGGTATTTCGAGACGGAACTCGACCCCTCTATTCACAGATTTATGGGCAGGGTTACCGAGGCTGCAAACAGTGCGATTTGGTTTGGATTGGCAATTGTAGGGCTGTTGTGCAGCGTGTTGTTCGCGCGCGTCTCCCAAGACCCCGATCGAATCATGCGATTCCAACTCCAAGCAAGAGCCTGGACCTTCATGATGCTTTCAATGGTTACGGCGGCAGCGCTACTCAATTTTCTAAAACTCGCCATCGGCCGGTATCGGCCACGATACCTATTTAATGACGATCTGTCCGGCTTTGAGCCGTTTGGTGTGGCACTCAAGATGGCAAGCCTGCCCTCTGGTCATGCGCAATCCATTTGGTCTGCGATGATCGCCCTCGCATTCCTAACCCCACGATACACGCCTGTTTATATAGCGGTTGCAATAACTGTCAGCGTCAGTCGCTTCGTCACCGCCGTTCACTTTGTCAGTGACGTGATCGTCGGCAGTTTCTTAAGTATCGCGGTGGCCGTCCTTATGCGCCGCTGGTTTGAGCGGAAAAATCAAAGCGTTCGGCTCACAGCGCCTTAATTTCTGGGCAATGCCAATTCCGACAAGGCTTGCTTTATTTCAGGATCATTCCATTCGGCCGTCCCCTCAAGACGAGCAACTTCACGGCCGTCAGGGCCGATTATCAGAGTCGTTGGAAGTCCTCGGATTTTTGCCGCCCGGGCGAACGTCGTGCCGTCCGAAACGTAGAGCGCGAGATTTGACCAGCCATTCTTTTCGATAAAAGGAGCTGCCACTCTTGCTCCTTCGCGATCCTGAGAGAGTGCAATCACATGCAAAGCGTCACCCCCAAGATCAGCCTGAAGGGCATCAAGTGTCGGCATTTCCCGAATGCACGGGGCGCACCACGTCGCCCAAAGGTTAACGACAAGAACTTTCCCAGCAAAGTCCGCAATGCTGATGTCCCGGCCCTCACCGTCTTGAAAGGACGTGTCAGGTACCGCAAGCGGCTCATCGTGCCATTTAAGTTTATCGATCCCGGACTCTGCTGCGCTGGACAGGGGCGCTGGCGCGATGGTAAGCACCGCGACACACACGAGCGCTGTAAGGCTTTGGGCCACAAAATTTAAGACCTTCGGCATCGTTTTATCCTTGTATACTGCCCACTAGGCAGGAGGTGTCTCATGGCCAGCCAGATTTGGGGCGGTCGGTTTTCCGGCGGCCCATCTGACATAATGGAAGCGATCAACGCTTCAATCGACTTCGACAAGCGCCTTGCAAAACAGGATATCAGGGGCTCGCGGGCGCATTGCGCCATGTTGGTCGCCCAAGGCATCCTGTCAAAAGACGATGGCGAAGCCATTATGGCCGGGCTTCTCAAGATCGAGAAGGACATAAGTGACGGCACCTTCTCATTCAAGCGGGCACTCGAAGACATTCACATGAATATCGAAGGCCGGCTGAGCGATTTGATCGGTGAGCCAGCCGGACGGCTGCACACGGCACGCTCCCGCAACGACCAGGTCGCGACGGATTTTCGCCTTTGGGTGCGGGCTGCCATAGACACGCTGGACGACGGATTGAGAGGCCTTCAGACGGCCCTAATTGATAAGGCAGAAGAACACGCGGATACGGTGATGCCGGGGTTCACGCATCTACAGGCGGCGCAACCCGTCACCCTTGGCCATCATCTATTGGCCTACGTCGAGATGACCGGCCGTGACCGGGGACGCTTTGCAGACGCCCGCGCACGGATGAACGAAAGCCCTTTAGGGGCTGGCGCGTTGGCTGGCACGTCCTTCCCCCTCGATAGAGAACGGACGGCAAAAGACCTGGACTTCGACAGGCCGATGGCAAACTCGTTGGATGCCGTCTCTGATCGTGACTTTGCGCTCGAATTTCTTTCTGCATCTTCAATTCTATCTGTCCACCTTTCCCGGTTGGCCGAAGAACTGGTGATCTGGGCAAGCGCGCAATTCGGATTCATTACGTTTTCCGACGCGTTCTCTACCGGCAGTTCGATGATGCCTCAAAAGCGTAATCCGGACGCAGCCGAACTCTTGCGCGGCAAGGCCGGACGGATCATTGGTGCGATGAACGGCCTGCTGATCGTCGTTAAAGGGTTACCGCTGACCTATTCGAAAGATATGCAAGAAGACAAAGAGCCGGTGTTTGATGCCTTCGATACTCTCGAGCTATGCCTTGCGGCAGCGACCGGCATGATCGCAGACATAAGTGTCGACAAGGCGACGATGCGAGACGCGGCTGGCGCAGGATACACAACAGCAACAGATCTGGCTGATTGGCTGGTGCGTGAGAAGAACGTCGCCTTCAGGGACTCTCATCATATTGCAGGCCAAGTTGTTAAGTTAGCGGAAGACAAAGCCTGCCGACTTGAAGAACTGTCTGCCGAAGATTTGCATGCGGTCGACGAGCGATTGACGGCTGATGCGTTGAGTGTTGTTTCAGTAGAGGCCTCGGTGAACAGCCGGACCAGCTACGGCGGTACTGCACCGGACAATGTTCGGGCGCAAGTTGCGGCGGCACGCCAACGGTTCTTGAGCGGAGAAAAACGATGACGCGTCATCTATCGATGCTATTCGCCTGTGTGGCGATTGTCCTGTGCCTCGGTAGCCTGACCGCTTGCGGCAAAAAAAGCGCGCTAACGCCGCCACCTGATTCTCAATATCCAAAACCGTATCCGCGGCAGTAGATCTACGGGCAGATCACCATGCATCATTTCCAGTACCGCGATAGCGTCCTCCACGCTGAAGACGTGCCAATACCAAGCATTGCCGCTGCTGTAGGAACGCCGTTCTATTGCTATTCAACTGCGACGTTGACCCGTCACTATCGCGTTTTTACTGATGCGCTAGAAGGCCTCGATACGCTCGTATGCTTCTCGGCCAAGGCAAACGGAAACTTGGCCGTTCTCCGCCTACTTGGAAATCTCGGTGCTGGCTGCGACGTCGTGTCCGGTGGTGAACTCAAACGCGCGCTGGCGGCGGGCATTTCAGCAAAGAAAATCGTATTCTCCGGCGTTGGAAAAACGACAGAAGAACTTACGCTAGCCCTGGAAAGTGGAGTCGGACAAATCAATGTTGAGTCCGAACCAGAATTAATTCGCCTCAACGGTATTGCATCAAAGCTGGAAAAAACGGCACCAATAGCATTCCGGGTTAATCCGGATGTGGACGCGGCAACCCACGATAAGATCTCAACTGGACGTAAAGAAGACAAGTTTGGTGTCGCTTGGGATGACGCCGGTCGCTTGTACGGTGCGGCTCAATCTATGCCGTCCATAGATGTACGCGGTGTCGCAGTCCATATTGGTTCTCAAATCACCGCCCTTGCTCCTTTTGAAACCGCGTTCAAAAAAGTGACCGGCCTCGTCAGTGATCTACGCGACGCCGGAATTGACATCCGCACGGTCGATCTTGGCGGGGGACTTGGCGTTCCCTACAAGCGCGACAACACAGCGCCACCGAGCCCAGCTGAATATGGCGATGTCGTTCGTCGTACCGTTGGTGATCTTGGCTGCAAAATACTGTTTGAACCAGGCAGAGTGATCGCCGCCAACGCGGGCATTCTTGTCGCCAAAGTTGTCTACGTAAAACCGGGTGAAACCAAAGAATTCGTAATTGTCGATGCGGCGATGAACGATCTCATTCGCCCGGCGATGTATGATGCCCATCACGATGTTCTGCCAATCTCTGAGCCGGATGCCGGCGCTTCTAAAAAGCTGATGGATATCGTTGGTCCAGTTTGTGAAACCGGGGATCGTTTTACCCGCGATGCAAATTTGTGTGCCCTCAAGGAAGAGGACCTCATCGCCTTTTCAACAGCGGGTGCCTACGGAGCCGTGATGTC
>WLXB01000014.1 GCA_012103295.1 Alphaproteobacteria bacterium
CTCGTTAACCGTTTTTGGCGCGCGTTGCGGCAAGGCGATCCAGATATTATTTGGCTACAGAGAGAAGTGCTGCCGTTTTTGCCCTTTGGGCTTGAGAGGATTCTCTTGGCGGGTAAACCGGTTGTCATTGATTTCGATGATGCTCATCACCTGTACTACAAAAACGCTCGGTCCCGTTTGGTCCGCGGTCTATTCGAAGACAAGGTCGAGTCTCTGATGCGGCATGCTACGACCGTTGTCGTTGGCAACCCGACCCTTGAGGCGTACGCCCGGGGCGCTGGGGCCGAATCCGTCGTTATGATCCCTAGCGCTGTGGATGTGGCCCGTCTCAAGGCATCTTCGGGCAGGCCTGAAAAATTTACGGTGGGGTGGATTGGCACACCGGTTACAGCCGAACACTCACTACATCTGGTCCGCGAGCCGCTTAAGAAATTCATCGCTGAGACCGGATCGAATTGTATCCTGTTTGGTGCAGGCGAAGCCGTTCCGGATATAGAGGCTGACCGTCTGCCATGGAGCGAGGCAGGTGAGGCTGAGTTTTTTTCACAGGTGTCCGTTGGTATATGTCCCTTGGAGGACACGGCATGGAATCAGGGGAAGAGTGGTTACAAAATCATCCAGTACATGGCCGCCGGAAAGCCAGCGCTCGTCTCACCGATCGGTATAGCCAGCGAATTAACAATTCATGACAAGACGGGTTCCCACTGCCGCACCGAGGATGATTGGTACGCGATGCTCATGCGGCTGTATAACGATGACGCGCTTTGCTCCTCAATGGGTGCGCGGGCGCAAGCTGAGGCCGAAGAAAAGTACGACACCGCCATTGCCGCCGAACAACTCCGACAAGTTTTTGAAACTTGTCTAGGAACATGACGTGAGCCGCACCAGCATCACAGTTCTTAGCGCTTTGTTCTTCATACCGTTGGCTGCGTGGTTCAAGGATGCGGCGGTGGTTGCTCTCGCGTTTGGCGTATTGGCCTGCCTATTTTCTTCCTACGCCCCACGCCCGAAAGCCTTGCTGTCATTTAGCAAAACACCTTTTGGCTTATTTGCAGTTCTATTTGTTCTGTGGAGTCTTTTGTCGTTGCTGTGGGCGCCACAATTTCCTGGCACCGCATGGCTTAAAGCCGTCTTGGCAATTGGGCTGGGGGCGATTTTAGCCACAACCGTGGTTCGAGCACCTCGGGAGTCCCTCTTGGATCTCACCAACGCCATAATATTTTCTGCACTCGCGCTGCTGTCTGTATTGTTGATTGAGCGTTTGAGTGGGGGGTTTTTCGTAGGGCTGGCGCGACCGAATGAGACAACGGACCAGCTGTTTAATGTGATGAATGGTGGCTTGGTGTTGCTGTGCTGCACGTCATTCTCTGTGGCAGGCTTGTTGCGTTTGAAGACAGAAACGTGGCGATATCCCGTATTGTTTCTAACAAGCGTACTCGCAATAACAGCGAGTTATCGCATGGACGCGGTTCCGGTCGCGGTTGGTGCCGGTCTTGTTTCGTTTATTCTTGTTATGAAGTGGCGAGTCCGCCCCTTTGTTGCGATTGCTCTGTTGATCGGTATAGGGGGCGTGAGCTGGCCAACGCTGGCAAGCCTCGCGACGGCGGCGGATTTGCATATCTGGTTTGCTGAGAACGTTCACCCAAATTGGGGCTATCGCATCACCATTTGGGGTCGCGTGAGTGAACTCATCAGTGAGAATTTCCTGATAGGTTACGGTTTTGATTCGTCGCGGGTTGTTGGCCATACGGCTGGCCTTATACCCGATGCAATAGGGCGGACGTCCTTTCTTCACCCCCACAATGGACTGATGCAAATCTGGCTCGAGCTGGGCCTTATCGGTGTTGTGTTGTTGTTGACCACAGCAGTGTCCGTGCTGCGTTTGACGGTGCAGTGTTCGCCGCGCCCATTATCTCTGGCGGTTGCAGCCGGAACCATGAGTGCGTCAGCAACGATATGGCTGTTGAGCTTTGGTGTGTGGCAGGGATGGTGGCTTGCTGTGCTCGGCCTTACCGTGAGTGCTGTTGTTCTCTGCTTCAGGCTAGCTGGCGATGGTGATCAGTCTCAAGCATCGTCCGCGAGTTGAATCAAATACTCGCCATACCCACTCTTTTTTAGGGCGGTGCCGAGCTCAATAAGAGCATCGGCACTAATCCAACCATTGGCGAAGGCAATTTCCTCCGGCACGCTGATGCGTTGACCCTGTTGCCGCTCAATCGTTTGAACGAAGGCGCTCGCCTCCACCAGGCTGTCACACGTTCCGGTGTCGAACCACGCATAACCCCGTCCAAGGCGCTCTACCGTAAGCGTCCCTTGTTCAAGGTAACGACTGTTGACGTCTGTGATCTCGAGTTCGCCGCGAGGACTTGGCTTGAGATTGCGCGCAATATCGATGACGTCATTGTCGTAGAAATACAATCCCGTCACTGCCCACTTTGATTTCGGGGCCTGTGGCTTTTCCTCGATAGAGGTCGCGCGGCCGTCTGCATCGAACGCGACAACGCCGTAACGCTCTGGGTCACGGACTTTAAACCCAAAGACGGATGCGCCCGCTGCAATGCTCGCTGCGTTGCGTAGTTTGTCGGTTAGGCCATGACCGTAAAAAATGTTGTCACCAAGGACCAGGGCGCAGGTGTCTTGGCCGATAAAGTCTTTTCCGATGATAAAGGCTTGCGCCAATCCGTCGGGGCTGGGCTGCTGGGCATATTGTAAGTTGATGCCCCACCGACTGCCGTCGCCAAGAAGGTGTTCAAAGCCAGCCGCGTCTTGGGGTGTGGTTATGACAAGGATATCTTGAATGCCGGCCAGCATGAGGGTGCTGAGCGGGTAATAGATCATCGGCTTGTCGTAGACTGGCAGCATCTGTTTGGACACTGAATGAGTGATTGGGTGCAGCCGTGTTCCAGACCCGCCGGCGAGGATGATCCCCTTCATCGCATTTCCTTTGCTGCGCCCGTGTCTTCAGACAATGTGAACTGAAGCATCTCTGCCAGGGCCTCTTGCCACGGCCTTAGGGTGATACCGTATGTGCGGGTCAATTTGCCACAGTCTAGTACCGAATTGGCGGGCCGGCGGGCTGGGGTCGGATATTCTGCTGTGGTGATTCCGTCGACTGTTGGCACACGGCCCGTTGTTGGGCCCGCTAGCTCAAAAATCGTGCGAGCAAAGTCACACCAGGTCGTGCTGCCTTCACCGGTGCAATGAAAGGTGCCGTGCCCATTCGCTGGAACATCACCCGACCGCATACGATCTGAGATCTTGAGAATGGTGTCTGCTAGGTCACCAGCAAAACTCGGGCATCCATGCTGATCGCCAACAATCCGGAGCGCGTCTTGTTTCTCCCCGAGGCGCAGCATGGTTTTAACAAAATTGTGGCCATGGACTCCGTAAACCCACGCAGTCCGCAGGATGACGTGCTCGGCATCACTGGCGCGTATGGCGTTTTCTCCAGCCAATTTACTTTCGCCGTATACACCCAAGGGGGCAACCGCATCCTCTTCGCTGTAGGCGTCCGGTTTAGTGCCATCAAAGACGTAATCCGTCGAAATGTGAATCAGTGGAATGTTAAGTTCGGCGCATGTTGTTGCGAGATTGGCAGGTCCATCGCGATTGACCGCGAACGCGGCAGCCGGTTCTGTTTCTGCTTTGTCGACCGCAGTATAGGCAGCAGTATTGACCACGACTTTTGGTGACGCCGCTTCAATTGTGCGTGCGACAGAATCCGCGTCTGTAATATTGAGGTCTGTTCTAGTAAAGGCACGTGCGGTTCGACTTGATGCTGTCGCCCGTCGTTGGAGTTCCCACCCCAATTGACCGTTGGCGCCGGTAATTAGCACATCCGCCGTCATGTAGATTTTTTCTCCGAAAGGCCTAAGCGCTCGCCAGCATACTGACCGTTGCGAATGCTCTCCCACCACTGCCGATTGTCCAGGTACCATTGAACGGTTTGACGCAGCCCGGTTTCAAAGGTCTCTTGCGGCTGCCAGCCAAGTTCCTGTGAAATCTTCGTGGTATCCATTGCGTAGCGGGCGTCATGCCCTGGCCTGTCGGTGACGTAGGTGATGAGGTCCTGAGTCGGTTGATTCGGTTTTACGAGTTCATCAAGCAAATCACAAATGCTACGTACCACATCTATGTTCTTGCGTTCGGCCTCGCCACCGATGTTGTAAACCTCACCGAGGCGACCTTTTGTTACCACTAGCCAAAGCGCGCGAACGTGGTCTTCCACATGGAGCCAGTCTCGAACATTCTCACCCTTGCCGTAGACCGGAAGTGGCTTACGTTCCAAGCCGTTTAAGATGACCAGCGGAATAAGTTTCTCTGGAAACTGATGAGGTCCGTAATTGTTCGAGCAGTTTGTCGTCACCACAGGTAATCCATAGGTGTGGTACCAGGCGCGTACGAGGTGATCCGATGATGCCTTTGACGCGGAGTATGGTGAGTTTGGGGCGTAAGGTGTGGTTTCCGTGAACAGGCCATCCTGACCCAGCGATCCATATACCTCATCGGTTGAAATATGATGGAATCGGAAGGCGTCTTTGCGAGCTGGTGGCAGGTCTGACCAATAGGACCGCGCCGCCTCAAGCATCGCGTAGGTTCCCATGATGTTGGTTTCCATGAACGCGGCAGGCCCATCTATAGAGCGGTCAACGTGACTCTCAGCCGCAAGATGCATGATTACATCCGGTTGCTCTGCGTCGAACAGTTCTGTCATACGCTGTTGGTCGCAGATGCTGTCGTGGATGAAAGAATAAGCGGCGTTGTCTGAAACGGACGCAAGAGAGTCTAAGTTGCTGGCGTAGGTCAGGGCGTCGACATTCACGACCTGGACACCAATATCCTTAATCAGCATACGGATGAGGGCTGACCCAATAAAACCAGCGCCCCCTGTAACAATAACTTTCGTCACTTAACCTAATCTCCGTACGTGAAGTGTTGTGGAAGCTCAGAGAGCGTCGGCTGAATTTTATCTTTAGCCGATAGAACGGCTTCCTTTTCCGTGAGCGGCCAGTCGATACCGATATCTGGGTCGTTCCAGAGCACGCCCTTGTCGCAGTCTGCGTTGTAGTAGTTTGAAACCTTGTAGAGCACCTCTGTGTCGGGCTCTAGCGTAACCAAACCGTGTGCAAAACCGATCGGCACCAAAATCTGATTCCATTCATCAGCAGAAATCTCCGCAGATACGTGCTGGCCGTAAGTTGGCGAACCTGCACGCAAATCCACGGCGACATCAAGAATGGCCCCCCTTGTAACCCGCACCAGTTTGTCCTGGGCAAATGGAGGGCTCTGGAAATGCAGGCCGCGCACGGTGCCCTTATCGGCCGAGAGGGAATGGTTGTCCTGAACAAACGTGATGTCGATCCCAACTGCGGCGAAAGACGCCTTAGAATAGGCCTCAGAGAAAAACCCGCGGTTATCGCCATGCCGCTTTGGCCGGAGAATTTTCACATCGGGAATGGCTAGGCTCTCGCAAACAACGGTCATGCGACACACTCTTACGGGGGTCAGTGGTGGTGATACTACAACAGGTAGATGGTGAGGCCAGGGTAGTCGATAGTTTCCTGTGATAGCTCTTTGAGTGCAGTCATATAGTCAGAGGCCCAGTTTTCAAAGCGGGATGTTTCGGTCCCATTGATTGCCCAGTCGAGCACGATGACGACCGGAGGCCTCGTCTGCTGAGTGAGCGTTATAGCGTCTGATATCCAATCGGGATCGAGGATTGGCGTGGAGTCGTCAACGTAAAAATTCCTAAATAGCATTTGCCGTTCTGCCATGAAGGCAAAGCCGGGACAGTAAGGGACGCAAACGATGCGGTCTCCCGGCTCTGAATTTTGGAGTATGGCATTGCGCACCATCTCAAGCTGCGCCTTCTCGGCAACGGAGATAGTGACATCGATACCGTTCCCTACCTGAAATGGCTCCATCCGCCCCGCGGCACCAGCAATTGAGCCTGTCCCGGGTGTTTGCAGTCCAACCCAGACGTAAAACGCTGCATGCGCGCTGGTTGCGGATAGTCCAGCCACAGCACTCCATTGCAGCCATGGTGCTGCTGCGGACTTACTAGTCCTATAAAGCTGATGAATGATCGCTGCCGCCAATATCATGTAGCCAGGCATAAAGTTTGCGACGTGTGACAGGTCAGGGCGATAGAAGAAATAATGTGGAAAAGCTGCCGCCGCAGCAAAGAGCGCAACAAGAGAGGGCGCAATAATGTCGAGCCGGCCGGCACGCCACCTTTTGGCAAAACGCAAAATGTTCAGGGCGAAAAATCCGCCAATTGCAATGACCGGCAGATAGATCAAAGTGGCGAGTGACGAGGTGGCGGTGTCTGATGAGGTGATGGCGTCAAGCCCGGGCCTTTGTAGGGACGCACTCCCTGCATCATTGGGCTGGGCAAGCCCGTCATTCAGCAGGGTGCGTATCCCACTCTGCGCGTAGTCGATCATTGTCGCCGGATAGCCAATGTACTGCTGCATCACCAGCTCCAAATAGCCGCCATTGGCGGCGCTTAGGAGCAGCGGTATCTGTACAATAAAGAACGCTGCTAAGGCTGTGCCAAATAACTCAAACGTCTTGCGTGGTGTGCCGTGCTTGAGAGATGTCATTAACAGAAGAATGGCGAGCGGTATGGCCCATATGTAACCGAAATCTGGGCGAATCTGGAATGATAATGATAGAGCCGCTCCAGCGATTGCTGCATCCATTCGCGTAACATTTGAAATCTTGTTGGCGAGGCGCATCTGCGCTGCGGCGTTCAGCACAATACATAGACCGTAAAACGCGGTGGCCGGAAAAGCTGGAACGATCAATGGCACGGCGGTTATCGCGAAGGCAAACTTGCGACTGCCTGACATTAAATTGATCGTGTAGAAGATCAGGATGTTCGTCGCCGTGATCACGGCAAAGAAGAAAACCTTTACCAGGGTATAATTCACACCGAAGGAATCAAAGAGGCTCTCTCCAGCCTTAAACCACAAGATGCCATAATTAATGGTCAGCTCATGTGGGGCCCGACCGAGATAAAGCTCATAGGCGATCTGCGCATAGTTACCGTCGTCGGCGGCTGAGAATCCGACGTTCAGGTAAAGCCCGTAGTAGAGAGCCGACAGCAATAGAATCGCTGCGCCGTAGAACCAATACTCGATGTCTGACTTGTCTATAGGCATAAGGTGGTGCTGACACCAGTATCTGTGTGATTGGCAAGGCGGCTAATGTGAGCCGGTATACCTTAAATCACTAAGGCGGCGGAACTCAGCATTTTGGGAATTCTTTCCAAAATGGCAGTGGGTGGGGGATTCCTTGGTTCCGTCCATCGCTGTATAAGAACCTCATGCATATCCTCTTTCTGGACCAGTACTTCCGTCCGCCCGATGGCTCGGGCAATACGCGCTCGTACGAAATCGCGCGGCGATGGGTCCAATCGGGGCATGAGGTCACTATTGTTACGTCAGCGGCTGATTTGCCAGACACCTATGGCGTCGGCCAATTCACCTTGGACGGTATTCAGCTCAGTGTGGCGCGAGCCCCCCGCGATAAACCCGCCGGATTGTTCAGGCGGTTGCTGCGGTCTATTCAATTCACGATGGCGGCGATTTGGCGGACACTGCACGTTTCTGATGTCGACGTGGTTTTCGTCACGTCTCTCTCTCGCGCCGCTATGATCCCGGGTGTCATCTCTGGCGTTGCCAAAGCCGCCCCCATTGTGATTGCAGTTCCCGACTATCAAGGGCTTGTGCCCGGCGTACGCCGCACGATCAGGCAGTCCATCGCTTGGCGCGCAGCGCGGGCGATGGACCGGATCGCGTATCGGACCGCCCAGCGGATCGTCGCCCACGAGCCGGGTGTCAAAGAGGGGCTTGTTGCCGAAGGAATAGATGAAAGCAAAATTGCTGTCGTACCCGATGGCTGTGATACGGCGTTGTTTCGTGTCCCTGCGGATCATGGCGTTGGTTTATTAGAAACGTATCCGCACCTTAAGGGTGGCCCACTCGTCATTTACAGTGGTTCTCTGGAGCCGGAGAAAGCGATCGGCTACCTCGTCGATGTAGCCACAGCGACGCTGTCCATCGACCCTGCGATACGCTTTGTCATTTGCGGGGATGGACCTGCACGTGATGACGTCAGAACGCGGGCTAAGCACGCCGGTGTATTCGAACAGAATCTGTGGATGCTTCCTGCGCTGCCTCGGCAACGTATGCCCGAGCTGCTGTCCGTTGCAGATGCCGCGACCTCGTTATTTCCCCCGTTGAGGGACGGGCAACACAAGTCATTTTCAGAGGTGTTTGATGTCTTGGCAGCGGACAAGCCACTGATCAGCAATCATGGCGGTTGGCACGCTGATTTGATCGAGAGTCGTGGCGCTGGAATCAAGGTATCGGCTGACGACATGGACAGTGCAGCACGGGATATTGCTGACTTTGTAAAAGACAGCGAGGCTCTCCGCCGTGCCTCAGAGCAAGCTGCTGCATTGGCCGATAGCCGCTTCAATCGAGACAAGTTGACCAATGAATTGCGTACTGTGGTTGAGGCAGCCGCGGTCGACGACCCCGCGCTGGCCCGTCGCCGTCGTCGGAGTTTGGCTCTCAAGCGTGTTGTTGATGTTGCGTTGGCATTCACGGCTTTAATCGCGTTGTCTCCAATCATGATTGCCGTTGCCCTGATAATCCTATTCAGAATGGGGCAACCTGTCGTCTTTGCTCACAGGAGGCCCGGCCTCGGCGGCCAACCGTTCCGTCTTCTTAAGTTTAGAACGATGGACGACGCCACAGACAGCTCCGGTACCGTGTTGCCTGATGGTGATCGCATGACTTCATTGGGGCGGATATTGCGGCGCACATCGCTCGATGAACTACCCGAACTGATCAACGTATTGATCGGTGATATGAGTCTTGTCGGCCCGAGGCCGCTGATGATGGAATATTTGCCGTACTACGATCAAAACCAGGCGCGTCGTCACACGGTTCGCCCGGGTATAACCGGGTGGGCCCAGATTAACGGACGTAATGCTTTAACCTGGGAAGAGAAATTCGACCTCGATTGTTGGTACGTGGACAATCGAACTCTCTGGCTTGATCTCAAGATTCTTCTGCGTACCGCTTGGGTCGTCATAACAGGCAAAGGCGTTGCAGCGCCCGGACACGACAGCATGCCACGCTTTGATGAGATCATGGCGCGGCGGCAAGGGGCCGAAGACATTTGATTTTCTATTTTTTCTGCCGAACTAGAAAGCGTTCTGGCACTCCAGCACCGAGGTTGATCCATTCTTGATCGACCACGTCTTCCCACCCCCCAACTTTTTCATCGTCGGCTGGCTTCTCAAACATATGGCTATAAGAAACAAATCGTAATGGCCTGCCATGTGCCGCAGTGAGCGGAAGGGCAATTGCCTCTGTTGAGACGCGCTGACCGGTCGATAGTAGAAATTGGTTCGTGGCGCGAAGGCCACAGGGGATATTCACGATCTGTGAACTATTGATTACGAAAACTTTTTTCACTTCCGAGTCTTGAGTTGTAAGAAAGCATTCGCCCGTACGGTCCTTCTTCCAGCGCTCGACAAGGGCAGTTCCCATCAACCTGATGATGATGTCCGAGTCAGAGAACTCCAAGATATAAACGGATGGTGCGTAAACCGGGTGTGCCGCATCCAGAAAAGTTTCAGATGTCGGCGCTAAGCCATTCTTTGGCAGAGACTGCCAGTGCTCGTAGAACCCGCGACACTCAGGAGCTTGAAAAGACGGGGTGTTCACACTCATGTCTCACGCGTCGTTTTGCGGTAGAAATTTTCGCAACGGCAAGAGGAGGGGATTTAGGTCTTGTAGTCCGAGAAAATTATCCAAGGCCTTCTTGACCTGCATTGCCTCGCCTGCAGCGAGGAGATCGCCGACGCAGCCGTCGAATTTCTGCCAGTACTGTTCATCCGTAAACGGTGCGGCTTTGCTACCCATTGGCATGGCTAAGCTTTTCTCCATGTGTGCACCCGAGTTCAAGTGGACTTCAATAGATGTAGGAAATTCTCCCTCAGATTTATCGACGGGAATGGCTTCGATTAAGTCGAATAGAGACCGCACCTCAGGTCTCATCACAGCGGCAGGCAGGAAATCATCAAGCGTGCAGCTACCCGTCAGCAAGGCTACGGCCAATCCATACTGTAATGAGAACTTAGCTTGCATCGGATCTTGTGGATCGTGGTGCATGAGGTTGTTCAGGTGGGTCTTTGGCAAACGGGCAACAATCTTGCTCACGTCGCTGGCATCAAAGCCGTGCTCTTCTTTGAGCAGTAACAAAACGTCCATCGCCCGGTGCGCGCTAGCGCAATTCGCAAAACGTTTAACCTTGAGCCCGTGCTCAAGAATGAGCAGTGGTTCACCAACCCGCTCTGTTTCGAAACGTAGCGTTTGGCCGTGTTCAGGTTTAACGATGGCATCTCGTAAGGCTTCATAGTCAGGCCCAACCATCAAACGGTTCATACCCGTGGGGCCGTCGAGAGTGTCCCGTCCGGCCGTGACCCCATGCTGGGCCATACATGCAGCCATAACGCCAGATTTTGCCGCTAGTCCTGCATGGGTTGGTTTAGCCATGGTTCCAAACTGAGACATGAATCCGGCGGCCATGCTGGTGGCGAGGGACACAGCGTTGGCAGCGTGTTCGGCGTCTAATTTCAAGAGGCGGGCACATGCGGCAGCGGCACCAATTGCACCAACCGTCGCAGTGGCATGCCAGCCGCGATTACGGTGAGTTGGATTCACCCCTTGTCCAACTCGACCCATGATCTGTAGGCCGCAAATATAGGCATCGAGACAGGCCTGGCCCGAGGCGTGCTCCTGCTCCCCAAGTGCCAATATGGCCGGTGCAAGAACAGCGGTGGCATGGGCCTTTGCCGGATCAAAATTATCATCGAGATCGAGCGCATGGGCAGCGGTGCCGTTGACTAATGCCGCCCATGGCGCACTCAAGGTTCGCGATTGCCCTACGACGGTGCAGGGGCCGGCACCCCAGTCTTTGACCGTTTCAAAAACCCGCAAGGTGGCTTCGTCGATCGCTCCCAAAATCGTCACACCGATGACGTCGATGAATTGGCGTTTGGCTGAATACAAAGCCGCATCGGGCCACGTCGCGGGCGACGTTGCTAGCCACCTGCCGTAGCTCTCAACGGGGTTCTTTGTGGATGTGGTTTTCGACATGCTTTTGTTCGTCTCGACCCGGTCAGTCTATTCCTGCCGTCTAGAAAAAGTTTTTCTGTTTTTCGTACTCGACCAGCTCGTAATAGGTCTGCATGTATCCCGTGCAGTGCGCTTTGAGAAGCACATAATCACCATCGGCGGTGACCCATGTGTGATAGGGCGGGTGCTTGTCTGTCCCCATATAGTCGTCATCTATATTGGTCCCGATGCTGAAATGATGGGCCTTAAATGTCCCTGCTTCAACGGTCACGTCTTCCTCACCAAAGTAATTCACAGTGAGGCCACGTTTGTGCATCAAGATGGGTCCGTCGGCGCCGCGATGATGAAAGGAGCACATCAAGTACAGGGGTGACGTATAAGTTCCTGGCCCCTGTTCAAGGGGGTAGACGTTGGTGTGCATTGCATCGGCTTGTATGGGGTGGGTGCCAAAAATAGCGGGACGTTCTGTGAGCTCAAGCCGTTGCGAAATCCGGCCTTCCTTGATCGTATATCCTTCGCACTCTGCCATGGTTTTGGTGAACCTAAACCAGGAAGACCCGACAAAAGCGTCATCCACGTGGATCTGAACGAATCCATATGTTGGTGTCCAGTCTTTGTCGACGTTGGTTACAGTATCACGAAGAGTGCGCGGAGAATCTTCGTCAATGGAACAATGTGTCCTTAGACTGCGAGACCCGTCGACATGGGTGGTGTAAATAAATGTTTCGCCGCCACGAACTTTGTCCATGATTTCTTTCTTCTTGGACGTGTAGCGGATGCGTCCGCGAATTGTGTGATGTTCCATGAATAGTGCTCCCTCGTTATTCCCCGGTTTAATTGATCTTAGTCTAGTGCACCGCTGCCTTAGAGGCCATCGATCGGCGGTAAGCCGTGCGTCACCCTATAGGCGCGCAATTCAGCACGCCCTTCCGCAAAGACGGCCGCAAACGGTTGTTGTTCGCGGATAAAAGCCCACCAGGTTTTCAGTTTTGGATGGTCGTCGGTCAAATCGGCCATACCGAAGTGGGGCATGTTCACGCTGAGATAATCGATCGCGGGCCCGAGGGCGCAGTCTGCATGGCCAAGAGACGTCCCCAGCGCAAATGGGTCAGGGGATAAAACCGTCTCTAAAACAGATAATCCGTCTTTAAACGCATTCACCTTGGCATTGATGAATTCTTGATCTGGGTTTTCTTGGCGCCGTAAAGGAATGAGCGGAATATAATTGCCCATTAAATATAAATCGACGATGCGGGCGACCAACCGTCCGCGTGCTGAAATTGCCGGGTCGGCTCGATCTGCGTCTTTGTCGGGATGAAGCTCGCGAAGGTAACTGCAAATCACCTCGCCTTCTGCCAACCACAGGTCGTTATGAACCAGGGCAGGGACGCGCCCAATGGGGTTGATCGCACGAAACTCTGGAGAAGACGTATCACCGCCCGGCACGGGTTCTGGTTTTAGGTCTAACCCGATGCGTTGCGCCGTCAGGAAAACGCGGGCCACAAAGGGTGACATCATTTGTCCATAGAGATGCAGGTTTTCGGTCGGTTTATCTGCCATTATTTATCCTCTGAATGGCGGCATAGGCCGCCTTACCGGAAACAATATGCGCATGGATGTCATCGGCCTGGCCACCAATCTGGGAAATAAGAGTCTTTGGGACAGCACGTGCGGCCGCGCGCCACGCGTCTTTTTCGCGTTCAGTTGGCGCATGCACGTTAGATCCAGTTTGTGACGCCTTTAAGAGATCTGCTGTGTTTGCGGTTCGTATGCGGTGGCGTACCTCCGCTGCGTCCGGTACGGCCTGGCGTATGGCATTTTGCAATTCGACATCGAGGCCATTGAACCATTTTGAATTTGCGGCGTAAACGCCGGCGGAATAGGCATGGCGGGTCAGGGTGTAATGATGAGCCACAGGCGCAAGACCATAGCTGGCATAGGTCATGGGGCCGGCTTCCCCGCCACGAATCAATCCTGTTTGCAACGCCGGAATGACATCTGGAAATGGCATAGCTGCGACATCTGCGCCGAGGGCGGCAAGAAACAAAGGCGACGAAGGAACCTGAAACGACCGCATCCGGTATCCTGCGGTGTCGGCGGGCGTTCGCAGCGGTGTCACACTGTAAAGGCTCTGAAAACCTTCATCGGCCCAGCTGAGCACAGTCAGCCCCTTCTCCGCAGCCAGAGCAGACAGTGGCTCTATCAGGTGGTTGTCGAGAACGTAGTCCGCTTCGTCGAGGCTCCCGAATTGAAATGGCGACATAATCATAGCGAATTCTGGCACCACAGCAGACATGCCGCTCGACGTGAATATCGCCATTTCAATACGACCGCGCCGCACGGCGAGCATGAGGGCCTCTTCGCCACCGACTTCTCCACGCACAAGCAGGTCCGCTTCCAGGAGTCCGTCACTTTCACGACGGATATCGTCGGCAAAGCGCTGCCACAGAACATCGTAGGGGTCGCCAGGCGTGCTCAGGGCGCCGGCACGGAAGGTCTCCGCTGTGGCGTTCATCGCCATGCAGAAACTGATACACGTGATAAAAAGATATGATCGCAACATGGCTAGCCTGCACCCTCATCCGCAGTGATACTGGCCAGCCTAATGGGTTATTCAGGTAATCTGAACAACCGGACGAAGACGCAGGAAAGATAAGGCATGACCCCGACAGGCATTTACGACACCGATCTGAATCAAACCTCAGCCAACCATGAGCCCCTCAGTCCTATTTCGTTTTTACGGCGAGCGGCAGAAGTCTATCCCAATCGAGTCGCGGTCGTGCACGGTCCGGTGCGCTATACATATGTCGAGCTGTACGCGCGTTGCCGTCAGTTGGCCTCCGCCTTGGCCAAACGCGGTGTTGTAGCCGGTGATACAGTTGCGGTGCTCGCGCCGAATATCCCCGCCCATTTAGAAGCTCATTTTGGCGTGCCGATGACAGGTGCCGTACTCAACGCCATCAATACGCGGTTGGATGCCTCCGCGATCGCTTTCATTTTAGAGCATGGCGAAGCCAAGGTTCTGATGGTTGACCCAGAGTTATCCGGTGTTGCTAAAGCTGCTCTGCAAGAATGCGGGCGCGACATGCTGGTCATTGATATCGATGATGCCTTGGCGCCCAAAGAAGAGCCAATCGGTGAAATCGCCTACGAGGCGTTCCTCGATTCTGGCGATCCCGAGTATGTCTGTTCCGCTATTGAAGATGAGTGGCAGGCCATTGCGCTCTGCTATACATCGGGCACGACTGGAAATCCAAAAGGTGTTGTGACCCACCACCGTGGTGCGTATCTCAACGCCATTGGCAACATGATGGCGTGGGGCATGACCCCGGCACCGGTTTATCTTTGGACCCTGCCGATGTTTCACTGCAACGGCTGGTGTTTTCCTTGGACGATCACCGCTCTTTGCGGCACCCATGTCTGTCTGCGCAAGGTCGATCCGATCGCGATTTATGATGTGATGAAATCTGAAGGCATCACCCATTTCTGCGGTGCGCCGACGGTTCTCAATATGTTGGCCAATACACCTGAGGAACACCGCGCCGGTCTACCTCAAGGGATTAAGGCAATGACGGCCGGTGCTGCTCCGCCGGCGGCCGTCATTGCGACTATGGAAGGCATGGGCATTGGTATCACGCATACCTATGGCCTGACGGAGGTCTATGGCCCGTGCGTGGTCTGCGCATGGCACGGCGAATGGAACGATCTTCCGATGGATGAGCAGGCCGCACTCAAAGCGCGCCAGGGGGTGCGGTATCCAGTGGTAGAAGGGCTTGATGTCATGGATCCAGATACCATGACGCCGGTCCCGGCAGACGGCGAGGCCATTGGTGAGATCATGTTCCGCGGTAACGTCGTCATGAAGGGTTACTTAAAAAATCCAACAGCGACAAAAGACTCTTTGAAAGGTGGATGGTTCCATTCCGGTGACCTGGCGGTGAAACACCCGGATGGCTATGTCGAGATTCGGGATCGATCTAAAGACATTATTATTTCCGGCGGGGAAAATATTTCGACCATCGAGGTCGAGAGCTTTCTCTACAAACATCCGGCTGTTATGGAGGCTGCGGTGGTCGCCAGGCCCGATGACCATTGGGGTGAAACACCGTGCGCTTTCGTGACGTTAAAGGCTGGGCAATCGGCAACGGAAGACGAGATTATCGAATTCTGCCGCGACAACATGGCGAAGTTTAAGGTGCCAAAAACCATTGTTTTCGACGACCTACCAAAAACATCGACTGGAAAAATCCAGAAATTTGTACTGAGAGAACGGGCGCGAGCCCTAAGCGCAAACTAGCGCGCTGATCAACGTTCTGGCAGCGGCCTGACTCGGGTCGCTATCTCTGCTGTTTGATCTAACAGGGTACGCGTTGGGTTGCGGGCGCAGCTTTGCTTAAGGGCCCGTACGATTTTTCTCTTGTTCGCAACTGAGATCACCAATCGTGGATGGTGGCGCACGCTGACGGTGCCTTGAACAAAAGCAAAGGCCCAAAACTCGGCAGCTTCCGCCCGCGACCTAGCGTCACCACGACCGTCTCGTCCTTCAGAATAAGCGCCACAGGAGTATTGACGGGGGTCGAAGCCAACCGCTGTGGATGCAGGTAAGGGTTTGGGCGATGCGCCCGTCCAGACCGCAGCAGCATGGATAGAGTTATCGCGGTTCTCTTCGCAATATTCTTTGACCCGAGAAATCACGACGCTTTCGGCATCACCTTCGTCCTCTGAGAACTCAAGCACGGCATCGGCTTCATAGGCTCCGGTGAGGAAGCCGACCAGCCAGAATCGGGCGAGCCGCGCGCGATCGATATCTTTCTTGCGTTTGCTCTTATCCTCGCCATCTATAAACGTGGTGCAGGCGTAGCGGGCATCTTCGATTCGTCGATCGCTTATTGCGTCGGCTGGGTTAGGCGCAATCAATCCGGTGATCAAAACGCTTATTGGGAGAAAAGATGATTTGTAGGCCAAGGAGGTCATTCCAACAGTGTCATTTCTCTGGGCTCCAGGCACAATAGCCCTCACCATATTGTGAGCCCAAGGCCGCATGACAATATCGATTCGGTGCGACCAGTCTCAAGCAGGTAAAAGGAAAACTCATGAGCGTGACTCTCTATAAATTCGGACCCGTCATGGGCTTGCCAGACCCCAGTCCGTTTTGTTTCAAGCTTGAGACATATCTGCGTATGGCCGGGGTCGACTACACCGTCGCCACGGATAAGCGGAAGAAAGCCCCAACCGGCAAGCGCCCTTTTATCGTCGATGAAGATGGCAAAGTCATGGCCGACAGCGGGTTGATTATTGCTCAGCTTGAAGCCAAGAACGGCAATCCGGTTGATGGCAAGCTCACGTTGTCTGAAAGGGCGGAGAGCCTAGCATTTCAGCGCCTTATGGAAGAGCACCTCTACTGGGCGGTGGTTTACTTCCGGTGGATTGACCCGGTCGGAATCAAGAACTGGACCCCATATTTAAAGGACATTCTTGGTATGCCAGGGCCGGTGGTGGCCATGGTGAAGCCTTTGGCGCAGCGCCTAGTTCGTAAACAACTGTCCGGGCATGGCTTGGGCCGTCATTCCCCTGAAACCATTCAGGATTTAGCCATCGCGGATATCGGTGCATTGGCGCATTGGCTTGGTCAGAAGGAGTGGGGATTTGGTGATCAGCCTACGGTTTTTGATGCATCGCTCGTCGCTCATATTGGGCAAATCATTTCTCAGCCCTGGGACAATCCGGTCGCTGTAGAAACACGCAAGCACCGCAATCTGGTGTCTCATTTCGAACGCATGATGTCGCGCTATTATCCTGAGCTCAGGATTTCTGAAACAAACAGCTCAGGAGATACCCCGTGACTGACAAGGGCTATGCCAACCCCCAATTGCTCGTAGAGACCGATACTCTTGAGGCTGAGCTTGGCGCAGAGGATTTGCGCATTATCGACTGCAACGTGGTGATGGGGCCTAAGCCTGGCGGTGGGTACGACATCAAATCCGGTCGCGCGGATTTTGATGAGGCACATATTCCTGGCGCTGTCTTTCTCGATTTTCTCACCGAGCTTTCGGGTGAGCACCCCACTTTGCGGTTCATGATGCCAACACCTGATGACTTTGCGCGGGTGGTTGGTGATGTGGGGATCGGGGACGACAATCGCGTAGTGATATATTCCAGGGGCGCTAATTTTTGGGCGACGCGTTTGTTTCTGATGTTTCGGGCGTTTGGATTTAACAATTGCCGTGTTCTCAACGGTGCGTGGGACAAGTGGGCGACAGAGAACCGACCGACGACAACCGGCATACAAAGTTTTCCTGTTGCAGTATTCACACCAGACCCGCAGCCCGGACAGATCATTGGCAAAGATGAAGTCTTGGCTGCCGTACAGCGCAAGGACACCTGTTTTAGCAACGCCCTATCGCCGGAGATATTTTCTGGTGCGACGGTCAATGCGGCGTATGGACGGCCCGGCCACATCGCGGGCAGCGTCAACCTCTATGCCTATGATCTTATCGACAAGACAGATAATACCTTTGCTGACGCAGCCACACTGCGAGAGAAGTTTCAAGCCGTCGGTGCGCTCGATCAAGAAAACATCATCACCTATTGCGGTGGTGGTATTTCTGCGACGACAGACTCGTTCGCACTCATGCTTCTCGGACGAGACGATGTCGCGCTGTACGACGGCTCAATGACGGAATGGGGTCCGGATGAAAGCCTTCCTATGTCGACGCTGACAAGTGGAGAGACCTAAGTGATGTTTACGAATGTGTGGTACACGGCGGCGTTTTCGAAAGACGTCACCGATGCGCCGAAGCACGTGAAGATGCTCGATCGGGATTTTGTTCTGTTTCGAGATGCCGAAGGGGCGGCTCACTGCCTATCCAATGTTTGTTGTCACCGTGGCGCACCCTTAAATCAGGGTGCTTGCCATGCAGATGGAACACTCGCCTGTTGCCAGCATGGTTGGCGGTTTGCCGGCGATGGCAGGTGCGTCATGATGCCTGCGGCGTCTGACGGCGCGGAGATACCAGACGCGGCACGTGTCGATTCCTATCCGGTTGAAGAGCGCTACAACATGATCTGGGTATTGCTCGGTGATGACCCAGAGGCCGCGGCGCCTATTCCTGATGTTCCAGAATTTGAAGCCGAGGGATGGCGTTGGATTGAGTACGAAGAAACCTGGGACGCCAACTACCATTGGGCAAAGTTTTCCAATCTTGATTACGTTCACCTTCCCGTTGTTCATGGTCAAACGTGGAATGGCAGCGTTCGTCCGCCTGCCCACAAGATTGAGTATCTTGATGAAACCAGCATTGGTACCGGAATTCGTGTGAAGACGAAGCGGCCCAAGGGTCTGTGGTCAAGATTGCGTCCAGCCGAGACCGAAGTCCAATCGCGGATGAAATTTTACCTCTCTGGCCTCACCATCAAGGTGGATGTGGAAATAGGCGGCGCGGGAACGGGAATGCGTTTCGTCGTTCTTGATATGTCGACGCCTGTTGACGAGCGCACCACCACGATGCGGTTCTTATTCGGTCGCAACTTCATGCCTCACAAATGGGCGGACAAAGGAACACTAAGACGCAATTTAAAAAATGTCCGAGAGGACCAGCGGATTGCTGAAGCGCAATTACCCAAAGTTCCAAAGTCGCCAGATTCGCGAACTTTGATGACTGACCCCGAAGACGAGATGGTCAAAGAATACTGGGCGATCATGACGAGGCTGCGCGACAAAGGGTGGCAGATTGATCAGTCGGCCCTGGAGCAAGCCGAGAGACATGGTGGCTACCATGTCATTCCGTCACCGTCTCGGCGGGCAGACCCTGACGCTTGGGTCTATAAACCGGTGCCCCGCGTCAATCCAGATGCACTCGCACAAGCAGCCGAATAGGAACGTTTTATGAAAATTGCTGTTGTCGGGGCTTCCGGTCAAACCGGGCCATGCATTATTAGAGAAGCGCTGGCGCGTGGGCATGAGGTGATCGCTATTTGTCGCTCACCAGAAAAAATGCCAATCAACGACCCCAAAGTAGAGGTCCGCCAGGCCGACGCTTATGATTCCGAGGCCGTAAGGCGCGCAACTGAAGGTGCGGATGCTGTTGTTACAACGGTCGGCGCAACAAACCTGTCGGAGAAAGGCCCGCTCAACACGGCAGCTCACCGAAACGTCATTGATGCAATGAGGGCTCACGGCCAGGAGCGTCTTATTGCTATATCATCGTTCGGTGCAGCGCGGGTTAAACGCAAGGGCATACGCCGAAATATCTATTTATGGATACGCCGTAAGTATTACCGAGACATGATGCAGATGGAGGAGATGGTGGCGGCGGATTGGCCGAGTGCAACAATCCTGAGAGCACCAACATTGCACAATCGACCGCCAGTCCAGCGTTACATCACGACAGATGACGGAACACTGCCTAATGGTTTGTCGCTCTCGCGTGTTGATCTAGCGCACTACATTTTAGAAGCGTTAGAAAAAGATCTTGATCGGGGCAAGATCGTTGCCATCGTCGATGAAGGTTCTGAGTTGCCGCCTATGCGGGAAGTGATGCCGCCGAAGCGCTAACCGTTGGCTATCCGGCGACGACGTGGTCGTCCCAGCGGCTGCGGTATGTGTCCCGCAAGATATTTTTTTGAACCTTGCCCATGGCGTTGCGCGGCAAATCCCCAGCGAGCACAACAAGCTTCGGCACTTTATAGTTGGCAACGGTTGCTTTTAGTGTAGCGCGTATGCTTTCCGAATCTATGGATTCGCCTTCTTCCGCGACAACAATTGCCATGCCGGCTTCACCGAAATCTGGATGAGGTAGGCCGATGATCGCGCTCTCCGCTACACCATCTATGGAGTCGACGATTTGCTCAATTTCCTTCGGGAATACGTTGAATCCACCAGAGATGTACATGTCTTTAGCGCGGCCGACCAAGGTTATTTGGCCGTCGTCTTCGTGATAACCAATGTCACCTGTTCGAAAAAACCCGTCTGACGTAATTTCTTCGGCTGTCTTACCCGGGTTGTTCCAATAGCCAGAGAACAAACTCGAGCCTTTGATTTGCACGCCGCCGGTTTGGCCAGCAGCGACGGGCGTGTTGCTGTCGCTCGCAATTCTCAATGTAACGCCATCAAGCGGCCAACCAACCGTGCCAGCCTTTCGTGGCTTCTCTGGACTCGCGCTAGTAATAATCCCGGCTTCTGTCATGCCATATCGTTCGACAATGGTGTGCCCTGTGCGTGTTGCAAAAGTTTGGAATGTTTCATCGAGAAGTGGTGCGGATCCCGAGATGAACAATCGAACTGATTGGCAAGCATCGACGCTCAGCGCTGTTTCGCCGAGCAGGCGGGTGTAGTAAGTGGGCACACCCATGAACACAGTGGCGCTTGATAGGTCTTTGATGACCGCGGACGGATCGAACCGCGAATGGAAAATCATGGCCGTTCCGTTCATCAGCACGGTATTGGTCGCGACAAACAAGCCATGCGTATGAAAAATTGGCAAAGCATGCAGAAGCACATCGTCAGGGCCGAAGCGCCATGCTGCATGTAGGGCCATAGCGTTCGCGGCGAGCGCGCCATGGCTTAGCATCGCGCCCTTCGGTTTTCCGGTGGTTCCAGAAGAATACAGAATGGCCGCCAAGTCATCGGGCGCTGACTCGATGGTCTCAAAAGTATCGTCTTTCGTTGAAGCGTGGTCGGTTAGGCTGCCTCTACCGTTCGCATCAAGGGTGAGGCAATGACCGGCACCGTATCGGGTCGCCCGTTCCGCCGCGTCTTCTTGGCAGGCGGGATCGCAAACAACAAGTCGAGGTGTTGCATCACTCACCAAGTATTCCAGTTCCTCACCGGTGTAGGCCGTGTTCAATGGCAGGTAGGTTGCACCGACCCTCAAGCAGCCTAAATAAAGAATCAAAACAGCTGGCGATTTTTCAACCTGTGCCGCAACTCTGTCACCTGGCCGGATACCAAGGGAGATCAGAAGGTTTGCAAATTGCGACGATTGCCGCTCGATATCGCTATAGGAGATGGCCGTGCCATCCTGGGTAACGATGAACGGTTTCTCTAAGTTCTTTGGAAAGCGCTGACGAAAGGCGGCATAGAGGTTGGCAGACATAATTCAGGCGCATCCTAATCTTAGAAGAATGCGCCCGTTCTCTCTAAATCACACTAGAAGTGCAAGTCTGCTCTATACGCTGATATTTAGGTTCTGGCCGCGTTCATCGCGCTTGGCTGCTTCATCAATGATGTGCTGCTGAACCGCTTCGTCCAGAAGTTCGCGATTCCGGTTTCCGCTGTTTGGGTCCTGCGCCTGATTGGCGTCAGTGGTTGCTGGCTGCTTCACCGTCTGCGATTGCTGCAGGGCCGGTTGATGCTCATTGACGTTGCCGATGCCGTCGACCATGGATTTTGCTCCGTTTTCTGCGAAACACAGTGTTCCTATTGTATCACATAGGATCAACACACAACCCTGTGACCGCTATTATCCCCTATATTACAGTATGTTAGAGGTCTTTGATCGCTATCTCTGCATCTGCCAGACGTCTCGAATCGGGCGCGATTTTGGCGGCAATTGCCTTTTTGGCGTGGAGAAAATCCTTCGGTCGGTTCATAGCGTTAACGGCAACCAAAACTCCATCACGTATGTAGCAAACCGAGAAAGACCGGGTCTGGGGATCGCCCCGCACGATGATTTGGTCATCGGGATCATTGATACCAACCATTTGTAGCTTGATGTCGTATTGGTCTGACCAGAACCAAGGGATCTCCGCGTAGGGCTCAGTTTTGCCAAGCATCGCGCTTGCGGCAGCCTTACCCTGGCTGAGTGCGTTTTGTACCGACTCGAGCCTCAGCCGCCGGCCGAGAAGTTCGTTCGGATGATTGGTGCAGTCACCAACGGCATAAACATTTTCGGCAGAAGTTTGTGTCATCGCGTCTACGGTGATGCCGTTATCGATCGCAAGTCCCGCTGCTTCGGCTAACTCAACGTTCGGTATTATCCCAATCCCGATAATCACAACGTCAGCGTCGATTTTGGTGCCGTTAGTACAGACGACTTGTTTCACCGTGGTGTCTCCCTCGAACCCAGAGACTGTGATGTCCGTTCGAATATCAACCCCAGCCTCGCGGTGGACGTGCGTATAAAACTCAGAGATCACCGGCGCAGCCACTCGATTGAGAACCCGGTTTGTCATTTCCAAAACGGTTACAGCGCAGCCGAGTTTGGTCGCAACGGCTGCTACTTCGAGGCCGATGTATCCACCTCCGACAATTGCTAGTTTGATGTTCGGCTTTAACGCATCGCGAAACGCAAGCACGTCATCAATAGTCCGCAGGTAGTGGACGCCGCCGAGTTCGGTGCCGTTGATGGGCAGGGTGCGCGCCCGACCGCCCGTTGCCATGACGATCGATTGGGCGGGGATTACATCACCTTCGGCCATCGTGATGTTTTGTCCGGGTGCGATGGCATTGACCCGCTCACCCAATTTCAACGCGATATCTCTCTCGTCGTAAAAGGCCCGTGCTCGCAAGTACAAGCGCTCCATATCGAGCTCACCGGCCAGAAATTGTTTGGATAGGGCGGGCCGCTCATAGGGGATATGGGGCTCATCACCAATGACGGTGACTGGACCGCTGTAGCCCCCTTGTCGAAGGGAAATTGCGGTTTGTCCACCAGCTTCACCAGCGCCGACGATCACGACGGAGTCAGTCATGGATGCTCTCACTTTTTGTCACATAAGGAGTGATTGGCAGACTCCGGTTTTGCCAGAGCGCGACTTCCTAGTCGTCTGCGATGTCTCCACCAGCCACAAGGCGGTCGATCTCACTTTGAGATAGCGCTTCTCCGCTATCTTTCTGTGGCTCTTCTTCTCTCGGAGTTCCTTTGCCGCGACGTTCATCTTCAGCAGTCTCAACTGCGACAGCACGGCGGCGCCTGTCCGGACCAAAGTAAACACCAATGTCGACAAAGGGTCTTGGCCGTTCAATTACTTCGCGAATACGTAGGAACACCGCTTTCGCCGTAATTGGCATCGCTATGTATTCAGTGACGCCGGCGTTGCGTGCTTCGATAACTTTTTCCCGTCGGGTCTCGCTGGTTACCATGATGATGGGGGTGAACCGGACAGGCGATTGCTGGGCGCGCATCGCTTTAAGGAAATCTAGTCCATTGACGGGTTTCATGCGCCAACCGGTGAGAACAATATCTGGCTCCAGACCTTTGACTGCCGCAAGGCCGTCGGCACCGTCGCGCGCTTCCTCAATACGTTTGGCGCCGAGCGTTTCCAAGACGTTCTTCATCATCCTACGCATGTACGTCTTGTTATCGATCACCAAGAACGTGATTGGTTTCAGGTAATCTGAGGTCGGTTGAATCATACGTCGAGCACTAGCCTCGCGAACATGCCCATCTATGGCTTGGGTCGATTCCCAATACCGTAAACTATTGCTAAATCACTGAAAAATCAAAACCAAGGTTTTGGTCAGTCGCCAGTCGAGAGCCGCGGGGGCTATGAGACCGGCAAAGAGACACAAAAGGTGGATCCTTTGCCGGGCGTGGATTCTACACCCAGGGACCCATTCTGAAGTTCCACAAGGCTTTTAACTACTGCTAACCCCAGGCCGGTTCCTTCGCTTTCAGGCTTGCCCGGCTCTGTGACCCGTTCGAATGGGTTAAAGATGCGGCCAATATCGGCTTGCGCGATGCCGATGCCCGTATCCGAAACACAGATCTCAACGGTGTCATTGTCTAATTCAATGGCCGAAACCTCGATCTCTCCGCCCGGCTCAGTGAATTGAATAGCATTAGAAATCAGATTGAACAGTATCTGTTTGAGGGCGCGCAAATCCGCATGTACCGATATCGATTCTTCTGGGAGTGCCATGGTTAGTGAATGTTGTTTAGCTATAGCGCGTGGTTGCATCAGATTTATCGTGTTTTCGATGACCGTATTAAGAATCAGTTCTTCTGGACTGAGCGTAATTTGCCCCTCTTCGACCTTGGCCAAATCCAGAATGTCGTTGATGAGGTCGAGTAAGTGTTCACCGCTCGAGTGAATATCACCTGCATAATCTTTGTATGAGCGTGCGCTTTCTCGACCTAGCAAATTGTCTCGTATGACTTCAGAGAATCCGAGAATGGCGTTGAGCGGTGTTCGCAGTTCGTGGCTCATGGTCGACAGAAAAGTCGATTTCGCACGACTCGCTGCTTCGGCATCTCGTAGGGCGGCGTCTAGTTTTTTCTGAGACCGTGTGAGTTCTGAAATCGTATCAGTCAGTTCATTTTCCTTAGCGCGTCGGCGCTCTTCTTCCTTCTTGCGCGGTGTTATGTCCGTGACTGATCCAATGGTTCTTATTGGATTACCTTTTTCATCACGGTCGGTATTCGCAGTTGAGTAAATCCAAATAATCGAATTGTCAGGACGCAAAAACCTAAACTCTTCGGAGTAGGGCTGGTCCAATTTTATATGTGCAGACAGCGCGGTTTTAATTCGCTCTTGATCCTCTGGATGCACAATCATCTCGATATTGTATTTGCTATCGCCAGTTAGGTGTGTGTTTGGATCAAGGCCAGCCAATGCCCACATTTGTTCCGACCAAATTATCTGATTACTGCGGTAATCGCGTTCCCAAAATCCAACGCCTGCGACGCGGACAACTCGATCATAGCGATTGCGGCTGGTTTCGAGATCGGAGGTCATTGTTTGAGCTAAGCTTTTGGCTTGCTCGCGGGTCGTTGCCTCAAACCAAAGAAGAGCGCCCAACAGGGCTGTAATGATGAGTCCTAACGGAACAATCACACCAACAGGCAGGGCAAGCGGTGCGACGTAGAATCCCCTTTTGCTTGAAAGCGAAAGTGTGAAGGTTCGTTCCCCGATGTTGATCGCACGCTTGTCGTCATAGTATCGATCGTCCGGTGTTACATCACTTGGACAGTATTGGTGCACTAATGTATCTACCGTTGTCGTCAAGCCATCATAAAGCTCAAGGCAGACGGCAATAGCGATGTTGCGTTGAGCGGACGCCAACAGCCCGTCAGCTGTAAAACTTACAAAAACTGCGCTGCGATTTAGTTTAGTCTCGGTATTTAGCGGCATCACTGGGGCAACCAGTGCGTATCCGACTTTGTCATTGAGTCCAAATCGGCCACGTACTACCGCTGAAAGAGACACCCGGTCAGAGGACATCGCCTGTTTAATGGCTGGGCCCATAATCGGGTCCGCTATCAGATTGTGTTTGCTGTCCTGGAAGGTCTCGCCTGTCGCCATTGTGACAAAACGGGATGTCGTGGTTGTGAGAGATGGAAAATCAGTATCAAGCAAACCAAAGTCCCGCACGGTAGGTTGGGTCTCTTGCCGCTGTATAGTTGAGACGTAATTTCCCCATTCGATTGATGTAATCGATTGATTGCCCGCGGCGAAACCAGCCAGTCCCAATAGTATTTGTTCATATGAGTCGATGGTTTGTGTGGTGCTGAGATTTGCACGGTCAGCAACGCGATCAAACAACGCTTTCTCTCGGACAGAAATATCTTGCATGGCCAGGAATGCCGTTGTGCCTGTTCCTATCAGGCAAAGGATGACCACCGCGAGAGCGGGGAATAGCCTGCGCCCGCGCACGCGAGGCGCTTTTAATGAATTATTCTGTGCCACGTTGATCTGGTTACCGTCTCGTCTCGCCTTAAACGATGTGCGGGCGCCCCTTCGTTTGCTGCCTTATAATATGGACTAGGCATATTTGACGGTCGCTACTAGATTGCTCCCCTACAGTCTATTTTATCGTAATTCGTTACCCAAAAGCTCCTCAATTTTTGGATTTTGGATTTGATCTCAACTTCAAAACGTAATTCTGTAGATGTGGCCGCGCGCTTGGCTGACCACGCGCCGCGCACGTGGCAGCGCATGCTGTCAGGCCGTCGCCTCAATTTGCTCGATCCTTCACCGCTGGATATTGAAATCGAAGATATCGCCCTCGGTCTTGCTCGAAACACACGCTGGAACGGCCAAACTCAGGGCGTTCATGCCTGGAGCGTGGCGCAGCATTCAGATTTGGTTGTCGATATTGTCAGGCGACTAAAGCCCAAAGCACCAGCGGACGTGCTTATGGCTGCCAAGTTGCATGACGCATCGGAATATGTGACCCACGATTTAATCACGCCGCTCAAGGCTGTCGTCGGCGATGTTTTCGAGGAAGTCGAGGCGCGCTTGCTCCAAGCCATCCGGTTGCGATTCGGTCTTACCGCATCCCTACCGAACGCGACCCAAAAATTGATCAAGAGCGCCGACAAAATCGCCGCGGTAACGGAGGCGGTGCAATTGGCTGGGTTTTCCGCTCAAGAAGCGCGAACTGTTCTTGGGTTTAGGGAAAAACCGCTGAGCGGTGTTAAACTGACACCAATTCCTGTGGCCGATGCTGAGCAGGCGTTCTTGGATGGTTTCCGAACGCTCGAAGCAGCCATGACTCTACAAAGCCGATAGGGGCAGGAATTTTGGCTCGACGCGTTTCGACGAGCCGCTCAGATTTTAGGACAGGAGGGTATTGAAATGTTTCTTAGCCGTAACGCAGTTTACTTGATCGTTTTCGCCGCTCTGAATGGATTGATAGCCGTAATCACTGGTTCTCTTGCGGCCCATGGCATTGAAGATATAGCGCCGGTCGGCGAACAAGCCATAAGTTGGTTTTACGACGGCAGTGATTTCCAAATGAAAATGGCATTCGGAATTATCCTTGTTGCACTTTTGCATGATCGTGTCGAAGAGGGCCGCCCACGCAAACTAATGCTCGCGACCGGCGTTCTGTTTGGAGTCGGTATCCTTTGCTTTTCGGGCGCTCTGTACTCGTTGTCTTTCAACGGTCCAGGTATTCTCGCACCCTTTGGCGGTCTTGCCGGCATGCTTGGTTTTATTTGCTTAGCCATTGGCGCGATTTCTTCGGGTGCCAAATAACTTGAGCGAAACCTACCGACTGCTCATAGGGAGATGACGGAATGATTGCTGCTATGTTTGAGGGTGTAACCTGGCTTGGTGTTTTACTTGGCATGATCGGTGCGATGGCGTGGGGGTCGCTGTACTATTCACCTGTGTTGTTCATGAAGGCCTGGATCGCGGCCATGGGTAAAACCCCAGAAGAACTGGGCAACCCGGTTAAGGCGCTGATCAATGCGGCGATCATGAATCTCATAGTCGCGCTTGGACTTAATATTGTCATGGTCATGCACGGCGTCACGACTATTGGCGGTGCTATCGGCAATGCCGTGTTCCTCTGGGTGGTTTTTTGCTTGTCCACTGAACTGCTTCATGACCGCTACAACGGCATGTCCGTCAAGCTGTCAGCGATCAACGCTGGCAATACATTAGGCGCTTATGTGGTGATGGGCGTTATTATCCAGGTTCTGCGTTAGGGCTGGAAGAATTCGGGGATGGCGGCGCCGGGTCTTCCGGCGTCCCCGTTTCCAAGCCCGCTGACAAAAGATAAAGCAGAAACGCCATCACCATGAGGAGCGGCATGACAATGCGGATTAGACCCTGCGGCATTGAATTCTCCTCATGAAACTATGAGCCCCACTTCGGCGCTCGTTTTTCAACGAAGGCGGCGATGCCTTCCGTACAATCATCCTCAAGCATATTCTGCGCCATGACCGCGGAGGCATAGACGTAGCTATCAGCCATGGGTTTCTCGATCTGTTCGTAGAACGCCTTTTTGCCAATCGAAAGAATGTGCGCTGATTTAGAGGTGATTAATTTTGCCAGCGCGTCAACGGTTTCATCCAATTCGCTGTCTGGCACGGCCGAATTAATCAAACCCATTGCTTCAGCCGCTACTGCTTTTACAGGCTCTCCAGTGAGCAGCATTTCCATGGCCTTCTTACGCGACACTGTGCGACTGACCGCAACTGATGGCGTTGTGCAGAACAAGCCGATGTTGACCCCTGGTGTTGCGAAAGTGGCGGACTTGCCGGCGATCGCTAGATCTGTTGTTGCAACCAATTGGCACCCCGCAGCCGTGGCAACGCCATGCACTTTAGCAATGACTGGCTGCGGTAGGCGCACCAGCTGCATCATCAAACCTGAACACCGGTTGAACAATTCCGTGGTCGCGTCGGGGTCGGGACTATCCTTGAGTTCTTTTAGGTCATGACCGGCGCAGAATGCGGAACCGGCTCCGGCAAGCACCAAGACTCGTACGGATAAATCCTCTGCAATGGCATTGAGATGTTCCATCGCAGCGTCAATCATAGCCAACGACAAAGCGTTCCGCGCCCTCGGGCGGTTGAGTGTCAACGTGCAGACACCCTTGTCATCGCGCCGGAGGACCAGCGGTGCGGTATCCGCTGTCATGAATTACGCCCGTTTGTCTTCGATCAGTTCTGTGAGCTCGCCGGTAGGGCCGATGAATACGACAGACCGTTTACCGTCGTATTCTGTAATCGGTGCTGTGATGAATTCTAGGTCAATGGCGTCTAGGTCGTCGCAGTTAAAGGACGTCATCGCACAGCCTTGTGGTAGTTGGCCTGCGACAGGCTGGCGCGGGCCGGTGTCAGCGGGGTATTCGTCAAGCTCTATGTTATTGCCCTTCTCGCCGCAGCGCACCAAGCCAATGTTATAGACCAGATCATTCGACCGGTTCTGCATCTTGGAAATCAACCCGCCGGTTGACGTGAAACGATATCCACCACCACTCATTTTGAACGTCTCGGCGTAGAACGTCTCCATTTCATCAAGGCTTGTTCCGGCGAGCACCATAATAAAGGGTCGGTCGACCGGGCCACGCGGTAACGGCAGATTGGAGGTGGAGCGATCACCCGTTTCGCACGTTAAGTAGATGACCTCTTCGGCAGGACCTTTGTATTGGACGGCGCGAATTGACGAAGTGCCGCCCATCAGATTTGCTGGTCCCGCAAGGTGAGTGAAGGCCGACGTCTTCAACTCTTCATGCAGTGCATCAACATCGTCGCAAATGATCTCAATCGCATTCCAGCCCCAGGTCGTCATGGCCTGATAGCCCGGGATAGGATCAACTTCGACCGCCCGAATGTAGACGTCATCACCCGCGGCTGATTGCAGCAGAATATAAGGTCGGCCCGCTGTGTTGGGGGTGCCCCAGGAGGCAGCCAAGGCTTCGCTGACTGTGCCGCGCTCATGCACGGTGTAAGCCAGCCATGTGGTGTACCACCGTTCAACGGCGTCGAGGCTGGGGGCGCCAATAGTCGCCATTTTGATTCGGCTGAGCAAAGGTTTGATCTCCTGGGCAAAAGGGGAGCGGGGCAGCGCCGATGTTGCGACGGTAGCTCCAGATAGGGTGAGAAAGGCCTTACGGCTCAATGTCGTGCGACGGGTCTCGCTCATATCTAACGATCCGCTTCTATCAATTCGACGAGCTCACCTGCTGGCCCCTTGAACACGGCAGAGCGCATGCCCCCGTACTCTGTGATGGGCTCGGCAACGAAATCGGCGTCTACAGCGTCCAAATTATCAACATTAAATGAGACCATGGCGCATGCCGGAGGCAATACGCCTTCTGCAGTTTGGCGCGGTGCGCTACCGTCGGTGTATTCGTCAAAGTGAATGGCATTGCCGCGTTCGCGCAGAGTGATAAAACCAAGTCGGAATTTGGCATCGTCCCCCAGTCCTTGCGCCTCGGCCACCAATTCGTTTCCAGTCGGCATAACAAAACCTTGGCCTAAGCCAAACGCGGCACGGTAAATCGGCATGGTTTCGTCCAGGTCTTTGCTGGCGAGAATAACGATATTGGTGCGGCCGACGTCTTCACCGGGCAGCGGCAGATTGGATTTCTCCCGATCACCAGTCTCGCTGTTGAAATACAAAACTTCACCGGCTGGCCCAATGTACTGTGCCGCACGAATTGTTGACCCACCGCCCAGGTTTGCCGGGCCACCGATGTGCATGAACGGCGATCCATCCATCAATCGTTTATGCAAATCGTCGGGATCGTTGACGATGATCTCAAAGGCATTCCAACCCAACGTGGTCATCGGCTTGTAGCCAGGGATCGCGTCCGTTTCCACGGCGCGGATCATGACGTTTTCACCGGTCATTGGGCGCATCAAAATAAACGGGCGTCCCGCCATTTTGGGTGTGCCCCAGGACTTCGACATCCTCTCGCTTACTGTGGATCTCTCAACCACCGTATGCCCCAGCCATTTCGTGTAGGCCTGTTCGACGGCATCTAGGTCAGGCGCGCCCAGGGTTGCGTATTTAATCCGGCTCATGATGGTCTCGGGTGCTTGCGCTAGCGACAAACCTGGACGAACCAGAGCGGCGGCACCGGCCAGAGTCAGGAATTGTTTGCGGGAGAGAGTCATGGATGCGTCCTTATTCGCTTCTAATTTTTTGTTTCATCAACCTTATCCGGCGATTCTAGTCGTTGGCCACAATCGCGCGCACATTGATTTCCATTTTTAGCTCAGGAATGGCCAGGGCGCTGACCCCAATCACCATGGAAACCGGCTTATGACCGGCGGGAAAGAAATCGCGGACATCTTGATAAGCCGGGTTGGGGTCGATGTTGGCGAGATCAACGATATAAATTTGAATCTCAACCACGTCTTCTCGGGTTGCCCCCGCGGCCTTCAGTGCTAGGTCGATGTTTTCCCAGGTGAGTTTCGACTGTTCGGCCAAAGTCTCGGGAATGTGATCATCTGCTGTCAGTCCGGCTTTGCCACCCAGCAACACCATCTTGCCAGTGCCTTCTATCGTGACAACTTGAGAGTACCCAACCGGCTGACCCAAGCCTTCCGGATTCCACCGTTTAATTTCGACATCGGCCGTCGCAGCAAATGGTGCCAACATCACGCTTGCCAATATGGCCGCAATCACTTTCGTCATCAGATATCTCCTTACCGAGGTGATTTAAGTCTCTTCAATGATCTCGACCCATTCGCCGGCCGGGCCAACGAACGTTGCCGCGCGGCCACCACCATATAACACCGCTGGCTCCGCTGCGTAGGACACATCAATGGCGTCAAAGTCGTCGGTGGTCATGCTGATCATTGAAACGCCAGGCGGAAGTTGCCCGTGTGCGCGTGGACGCGGGCCCGACAGGCCAACGGGATAGGCATCAAATTCAAGAGAACTGCCGGGCCGAGTGCCGCGGGCGCCACCCATTTCAATGGCTTGGTCACGAGAATATCCGAGGGCATCGGCAACCATGCGCACTTTAAATTTTTGCACGTTACCCAAACTCATGCCGAGAGTTTGTTCGTAAAAAGCACGACTGGCACGAATGTTGGGAGTGCCGATAACAGCGTTGAAAATTCGATCAACCATGGACTTTGGTGTGATGAGATCAAATTCATTTTCGCCGGTCATGTCGCTCGCATAATAAAAGAGTTCTTCACCTGGGCCTTTGACCTGCATGGCATGGACGCTGGCATAGGCTTCACTTAAGGGACGGGGTTCTCCGATAACCTCAAACCCGGCAGACAAAACTCGCTCGTTCACCGCGTATATGTCTTCGGAAATCATCTCGATGGCGTTTAATCCCCAAGTCGCCATGGTGCGATAACCGGGAACCGGGTCGACTTCGACAATGCGGATTCGGAACGTCGGATCGTTACTTTCGCAGCGCATCATCACCCACGGCCGCCCGGCCATGCGGGGCGCCCCCCACGATGCCGCAACGCCCTCGCTGACCGTGCCCTTGTTGACTTCGTATAGCCCGATGCCTGCTTCGTACATGGCTTGGGCGGCGGCCACGTCTGGTACGCCGATGGTCGCGATGGCATGGCCAATGATTAAATTCTTGCGCTCAGCATTGTGTGCCTGCGCGGCTGATGCTGCCACAGCGGTTGTCGCTCCTACGCCGGTGATAACGCCCCGTCTCGATAGATCGGAGTCGTTTGCCATTACGCGCCTTCAATCAATTCGATGAGTTCGCCGACCGGGCCGCGGGCGGTGCGGGTGCGTCCGCCGCCGTACGCCACGGACGGATCGCTGATCGCTTCACCGACATAGTCCAAGTCCAACGCATCTATACTGTCGACGGAAAAGGAGACGGTTGAGCAACCCGGGGGCAATTGTCCTTCCGTGCAGGGGCGGGCCCCGTAGCTGTCAGCGTAGCCGTCATATTCAATAAAGTTGCCAGTGTCCGCCAATGCCATGAACCCCATGTCAAAGATGTTGTCGTTGGGAAGCCCTTGGGCGTCGGCGACCACGCCGATGGCGGTCTGCATGTCGTCTTCCCGTTTCATGGCGAAGGTTTCGCTATAATACTTTTGCGTCGCTTCAACGCCGTTACCGGCCAAAATCACGATAAAGGGACGGCCGATGAAGGCACCTGGCGGCGGCAGGAGAGTGTCCGGCGCGCGTACTTTGTCGCAGGTCAGGTACAATACGTCGCCTGCGGGACCTTCAACTTGCATGGCGTGAATGAAATCCAAATCTCCGCCAAGACTTGCCGGTTCGCCGATGATTTTGAACGGGCTCTTTAGTAGGCGATCGTTTAAGGCGTAGACGTCGTCGATGATGATCTCAAAAGCGTTCCAACCGAGGGTGTTCATCGGTTTGTATCCGGCGACCGCATCAATTTCACAGACACGTAAGAAAACGTCGTCGCCGCTTTCAGGCTGTAGCAATACGGAGGGCCGCCCGGCCATCGCTGGTGCGCCCCACGAATTGGCGAGGTCAGCACTGATGGTGCTGCGTTCACAGACGCTATAGCCCAGCCATTCTGTGTACCAACTTTCAACCAAGCCAATATCAGGTGCGGCCACGGTGTTGATTTTAAGTCGCTTGAGCAGCGGGGTCGGTGCGTCGATCATGGAAAGTCCTTGTCGATTATGTGCGATCTTCAATGAGTTCGAGGAGTTCTCCAGCAGGGCCAACAATTGTTGCTGACCGGCTGCCATAGGTTGTGACGGGCTCAGTGATGGTTTTGGCGTCGATGGCGTCGATGCTATCGACGATCATGCTTGTTATGGCGATACCCGGAGGAAGTTGGCCTTCGCCATGAGGGCGCGGGCCAGTGTGCTCGCCGTATCCATCGAGCTCCAGAATATTGCCGTGGTCAGACATGCTGACGATGGTCAACGGGCGCTCGCTTCCGAGCGGCAAGCCTTGCGCTTCATTGATCAAGTCTATGGGAGAGTTGTTGATTGGGCCGCGCGCCATGTCAAAGGTATCGGCGTACCAATCCTGCAGTGCGTTAATGTCTGGTCCGGCGACCACCATAATAAAGATACGACCGACGAAGGCGCCGGGCCGTAGCAAAAGAGAGTTGGTGCGGTCGCCGGTTTCCGCTGTCAGATACAGAACGTCTTCGGCGGGGCCTTTAAACTGGGTGGCGCGAATAGACGGGTAATTCTTTAGCCCAGCGGGTTCCCCTAAAAGCGTGAACGGGGAATCGAGGAGTTTCGTGTAGAGCGCATCCGGGTCATCGACGATGATCTCAATGGCGTTCCAGCCCCAGGTCGTCATTGCTTTATACTCAGGCACCGGATCAATTTCGACCGCCCGGATATACACATTCGTACCGCTTTCCGGCTGCATCATGATGAATGGCCGCCCAGCAGACTTAGGGGCGCCCCAAGAGTTGGCGAGTTCTTCTGCGACTTCACCGCGCTCGACGACAACGTATCCCAGCCAATCTTTGTAAAGTGGTTCGATGGCGTCGAGATCGGGCACGGCGATGGTCGCCATTTTAATACGTTTTAGTTTTGGAACGGCTTTTGTCACAGCAGACTCCTGGGCGCCGGAAGATGATGAAGAGACAACAACTGCGGCAGTCGCTGCCGCTCCAGCAGACCCAAGGGCCGCCCGTCTTGAAACACCAGAAGTATCATCCGCCATTTTTTTACGCCTGTTCTTTAAACGCGCTAAGAATCTCCGCGCCATTTGCTGACCACACGCCGTCCTGGCTCATGATCCATCCTAAGATTTTATCAAGGTATTTGATCCGGTAGTGCTGGCCCATGATGTAGGGCGTCAGCACGATCGATAGAACACGTCCGCCATATTGGTCGGTTTCGCTGTTGAGCACCGTGAATGCATCCTCGACTTGTTCACAGAACTCTTCTTCGTTGTGCTTTTTGTCCATGATGATGGTGCGGTCCCAGACTTCGTCGCCATGGGGCATGGCCCAAATGTTGCCGGCGTCTTCATTCATCTGATAGGGCATGTCGTCGTTGCCCCAGTCGCAGCTGTACTCAACGCCGTTGGCGGTCAGGTGTTTTCCGGTGTTCCAGCTTTCTGATTTACCGGGTGACCACCAACCTGTGACCGGCTGGCCTGAGACTTTACGCAGCACGCCCAAACTCTCTTTGATTAGGGCCTGTTCTTCCGCGTCATCCATACCGCCGTAGTGAACTTTGCCCATATCGACGCCATGGCCGATGATCTCATCGCCGCGCGCGTTGATCTTGTCGATCAAATACGGGTAGCGTTCAGCGACTTTGGAGTTCACGGCGGCTGTCGCTTTGATGCCGTGTTTGTCTAACACCTCCCAGATACGCTGAATGCCAACCCGATTGCCGTAATCCCGCGTCGTGTAGTGGCGCAGGTCAGGGTAGGGGGTGACCATCCCACCTGGGACCTTGAACGGCTTTGACGGTTGGTCGAGTGGGAAATATTCCAGGGCGTAACTGACCCAGACCGCCATTTTGGCACCGTTTGGCCAACTGATCGGCTTACGCCGATCCAGCATCGAAAAGTCGTAGAGGTCGTGATCCATGCCCTGACGACGATTGGGATATTCCAAATAGGTTTTATCAAGGGTCATGGCTCAGCCCCCCTTTCGTGCGGCAATGTCGGCGGCGCACGCATCGTAGTAATTTTCGTAATAGTATTCGGCGATCTCACGACCGGTGGCGACCCAGACATCTTCTTTGGCGTGTCCGGTGATGTATTCCAACGCGTCTTCGAAACCTTTGATGCGGTGTGGGTGGCCTACAGCATAGGCGTGCAAGGGAATGCACATAACCGTGCCGCAATCCGCACCTTCAACAAGCAGCTGATCAAATTGATCTTTGATCATCTGACCGTAGCGCCGCGGCGTGCCCAGGTAGGCGTTGTAAACAATGATGTCGTTGATTTCCAAAGAGTAGGGCATGGAAATCAACCGCCCACTTTTTACGTTGATGGGCTGAGGCATGTCGTCTTGGAATAAATCGCAGCTATAAAGAAAGCCGTACTCGGCCAATAGATCGATGGTGCGTTCCGTATGGGTGAGCGCTGGGGCCAAGTACCCTGCGAGCTTTTGCCCGGTCGCTTTCATGACGGACTCAAGGCTGTCTTCCAGGATCGCCCGTTCTTGCGCCTCGTCCATTTCGTAGGAGTAACGCGTGTTGTAGATCCCGTGTGAGAAAAACTCCCAGTCCCGTTCTTTGGCTTCTTCAATAAGCTCGGGATGGTGGTCAATCAGCCCGATGTTGAGTGAGACGGAGCCGCGGACATTATATTTGTCCATCACATCCATCACGCGGCGATGCCCTGCGCGGTTGCCGTAGTCGCGGCTCCCTGCCATCAACACATCGGGGCTCGGGCGCGGCCACGCTTTGCGCAGCGGATTAACCGGTGGGTTGAGCTCGTAGAACTCAATATTGGGTGCGACCCAAAAGGCAACTTTAGCCCCGTTGGGCCAGGTGATTTTCGGGCGGCCTTCGTAAGGCCAATAGTCGTAGAGTTCGAGATCGGGCTTCACGCACCCCTCCCCATATTAACGAGATGAACGAATAACTTTACTAGCGGTTCAGTTTTGACTTTTCAGCCAGGTTTTAACCGCATCGACAGACTCAACGTCGCAATACTTGAGTAAAAGGTCGGTCAAGTTTGCGAAATGATAGCTCTCATGTTTGTCGGCGACGCACTCTTCAATAACTGTGGTGCGATACCCTCTGGATAGACTGTCCACGCCCATCGCGCGTACGCAGCCCGATGTTGAGCCGCCGGTAATCAAAAGCGTGTCGATCTGGTGATAAACCAGAAGCGATTGCAGATTGGTCTCAAAGAAGGGTGACGGCATCTTCTTGTCCATGATGATGTCGCTGTCTTTGATGTCGAGGCGATCATCAAACTCAGAACGCTCAGAGCCATACTTGATGTTCTGCAAACTGTCTGGCGTATCAGTACGGGTGCCCCACACGCCTGCGTCTTCGCCGGTTTCCACATAAGCCACATACGTCCATATCACCGGCCAATCATTCGCCCGAACGAGCTCGGCCACTTCGTTGACGTATTGAAGTTGGTTGGGGTCCGTCTCGTAAGCCGTCTTAAACAGGTCTTGCCGCGTATAGGCTTTCTGAATGTCGATGTTGACCAGCGCAGCTTTTTTGCCGAAGCCGAATTTGGCGCGGGCTGGATTGGCTTTAACGTCTTCGTAGAGCTGACGAGCTGTCTTGTCTGACATCTCCATGGCGATGCGTCCCCTATACCTTTTATGGCGTGCGTTACTTTGTTTTCACCGCAGGCGCGGCGTGCTTGGGAAGCAGAATAGCGTTGAGTCTCAGGGAATCAAACCATCCTGGCATCTTGAATGGGGGCTCTGCGAACCCCGTTCGCGTCGCGAAACCGTTACTCAGCGGCTTTTTTGACGTCCGGGTCGTAGCGCTTACCACTTTCCAGCAAATCTGCGGTACCGAGGAGGTCGTTGAGGCCATTAAAGTCGAACATTCGGTCCCGTACCTGCTTGGTCGAGCCGTCCTGTTTCAAGGCCTTAAGGTAGTCCTGGCCCGCCTTGGCGATGATTCGCACCATCGCACCTGGGAAAATAATGAACTTAAAGCCCAGGGCGCCCAAGTCTTCTGCTGAAGATAGAGGAGTCTTGCCGCCCTCCACCATGTTGGCCAGCAGAGGCACGCGACCAGCGAAGCGCTCTCCTATGGTTTTTAGCTCGTCCATGGATCGAGGCGCTTCGATGAAGAGCATGTCAGCGCCGGCTTCCATATAGGCTTCGGCGCGATCAAGCGCGGCATCAAACCCTTCAACTGCGATGGCGTCGGTCCGCCCGACAATCACGGTGTTGTCGTCTAGTCGAGCATCCAAAGCGGCTTTGATCTTGCCGGTCATTTCGTCCGTGGAGACCAACGTCTTACCGTCGAGATGTCCGCACCGTTTCGGCATGGTTTGATCTTCGAGTTGAATGCCTGAGGCACCGGCACGCTCAAACATGCGCACCGTGCGTTGGGTGTTTAGGGCGTTGCCGAAGCCGGTGTCGGCATCGACGACGAAGGGAATTTCAATGCGGTCGCGAATTTTAGAGACAGTGTCGGCAACCTCGGTGCATGTGGTTAGTCCTATGTCGGAACGGCCAAGACGGGAGTAGGCAATACTAGCGCCGCCGATGTAGGCGCACTGAAAGCCTGCTTGCTCCACCAATAATCCGGTGAGGCCGTCATACATTCCTGGCGCGATCGCCGTCTCTGGTGCGGCGAGGATTTCTCTCAGGCGTTTTGTGTGGCTCCCAGCGGTTGTCATCTTGGCATGGCTCCTGTCTTGAGTTCCCCGGCGTCAATTTTCTTTTTCAGATACGGCATCAACCCGCCCATCGAGATCATCTCCATCAAGTGTTCTGGAATGGGAGAGACTGAATAACTTTTGCCAGTGGTTTTGTTTTCGACTGTGCCCGCAATCGCGTCAACGGTTACCTCGTCTTTGGCATTAATCTCGTCAGCCTCGGGAAAGATCAACGCGGGTACGCCGAAGTTTAGCATGTTGCGGTAAAAAATACGGGCGTAGGACTTGGCCAAGATCGCACCCACTTTCATATGGGCGAAAGAGAGTGCGGCTTGCTCACGCGCAGATCCTACACCAAAGGCGCGCCCTGCGACGACGATGTCACCCGGCTGTACATTGGGCGCAAAGTCCGGGTCCACGGCTTCCAAGCAGTGGCGCGCCATCACCTCAACGGATTCTTTGAAGTAGATGCCCGGTGCCATGACATCAGAATTGATCTCATCGCCGAACACCCAGGCCTTGCCGGTCACCGCGCTCATGACAATAACTCCCGGGGATCAACTATGTGCCCGGCCACAGCTGCCGCCGCCACTGTGTAGGGGGACCCCAGATAGACAAAGGACTCGTTCGATCCCATTCGGCCCTGGAAGTTGCGGTTGGTCGACGAAATGCAGACTTCGCCATCAGCAATAATACCCGCGCCCAATCCAGCGCACGCCCCACAGCCAGACGGCAAGATCAGGCCGCCGGCCTCCGTGATTGTTGCCAGCGTCCCATCAGCAGCGGCCTCGGTCATAATTTTTTTCGACGATGGGGCAACCATCAGTCGTGTGCCGGACTTCACCTGGCGCCCTTTAAGAACCGACGCGACCATATGCAAGTCAGTCAGTTTGGCGCCAACGCATGCGCCGATGTAGGCCTGATCAACATGAATTTGATCTTTCTCGTAGTCCTCTGCGGGTGCGGAGTTTGACGGCTTGTGCGGCGCGGCCACTTGCGGCGCGAGCGTGCTGGCGTCAAAGCTGTGTTCTGCGCAGAACGTTGCGTCGTCATCGCTACGCCATTCAAGTGCGTCGGCGGCGGGTTCGGTGCCGCCAGCGCGAATGGCTTCAAGGGTAATTTCATCTGGCGCGATCAAGCCGGTCTCTGCGCCAAGCTCCGCGGCCATGTTGGTTAACACCATGCGTTCCATCATCGACATATCTCGGATGGTCGGGCCGCCGTATTCAACAACCTTGAAGGCATTTTCCATGCCGAGTTCACGAGCGAGGAACAGCATGACGTCTTTTGCAGCGACGCCGTCTCCAAACGACCCAGACCAATCGACTTTGATGGTCTCGGGAACCACCGACCAAATGTTGCCGGTGACCACAACGCCACTCATTTCAATAGCGCCGAAGCCGGCCATGTAACAACCGAAGGCACCGCCCATGGTTGAGTGACTGTCGCCGCCGCAACAGAACATGCCCGGTTGGAGGTGCCCGTTCTCGGCCATCAGGACATGGCAGATGCCTTCCATGTCATAGAAGTGCTTGATGTCGAACTTTTTGACGAAGTCACGAGTCAGTTTCAGGATCGCGGCGCTTTGCGGATCGGCGGCAGGAACAAAATGATCGGCGACCACCACGACTTTCTCGTTGTCGTATACACCGACGCCAAGCTGTTCCAACCGCGGCCAGATCTTACGGGGTCCGCCGGAATCCAGAATCATCGCCAAATCGACATCGCAGGTCACGATCTCACCGGGCGTAACGGATTTGTTACCTGAAGCCCGCGCCATGATTTTTTGTATCAGTGTCTCGCCCATGCCATCCCTAGGTGTCTTCATTTCTGCGTTGACTGTAATCCGTCATGCGTGCCGCACCAACAGGCCCGGCTTGCTGCTCACACTGTATTTCTCAGTGAATTTGCTTGAGATCAAAGGCCAATCGGCCATATTTCGTACTATAGTATAGAGTATCACCATCGAGTTTAACCGAAGCCGAGAGAACCATGAGTAGTTCCGTCCCGTTGCCACCGCCCTATGACCGTCTCAAACGGCATTCGTTATTGCCGGTCCCCAGCCATGACGACGCAGCGCGGATGAATTTTCTCGCCAATATGAATGTTCATGTCGGGGCTGTGCTGTTTCCGGGTGTCTCGGCGTCTTTCGAGGCGAAGGTAAAACCGGCCTTTGAGAAAGAACATGGCCGTGCGCCCGAGTCTTCGGTTGAAGTGCGTGATGCGATGAAGCCCGACCCCGTTTTTCAGGCTTGGTCTGCTCTGCGTCGTCATACCCAGGAAGCCCGCCAGCAAGTGGGGCGTGCGTTTGTCTATCGCCAAATAGACGGACTGGTTGAGCGCTCCAAGGCCATGAACGCGGGCAGCAATCGTCTGCGGCTCGATTCATCCGTCGAGGTGCCGCGCTATGTTTCGGCGGCAGACAATCATGTCATGCCGGGCAGCTATTACACGGAAGTTGTACCCGACGACATTTCTGCGCCCGCGAACTATGAGTCCGGTCATTTTGTTACCGTGGCCGGTGGCACCGGACCGAAGAGTGATCTAGTCGGCCGTACCATGGCGGCTTGGTTGAAAGAGACTCATCCTGACTTTGCGCCCAAGCGCATTGTTGATTTTGGCGCGGGCGGCGGATTCAACACCATACCGTTAGCTCAGGCCTATCCTGACGCCGAAGTCTGGGCGGTGGATATAGCCGCACCGATGCTCCGCTACGGTCATGCCCGGGCCAAGGAAATGGGCATAGAGAACATCATCTTTCAACAAGCGGATGCCGAATCCGTTGAGATCGAGCCCGGTAGCGCCGACTTAGTTCTTTCAGCCATGTTCTTCCATGAGACGTCGACCAAGGCGATGAACGCGATTCTCAAGCAGGCCCACGCGCTACTGAAGCCCGGTGGTCTGATGCTACACATGGAGCAACCTAACTTTGATCCCGACACCACGCCGTTTGAGAAATTCGTTCGTGATTGGGACTGCTGGTACAACGCCGAACCCTTCTGGGCCAAGCTGCACACTATGGATGTGATCGAAGAAATGGTGTCAGCCGGGTTTGATCAGGCTGACACTTTTGAAACGTCGCAGCCCGTCGATCGCCATGATCCGACCTACCCGGAATGGTGCGGCTCGTTCAGCCGTCATGCCCATGAGGCCAAAATGCGAGAGGGGGCCGAGAAGCCCAATCCCAAGAAAGCTGGCGGCATGTACATGTTTGGGGCGACCAAACAGGCTTAAACGCTTTCTTGCGCTTGTTTGCAGCCTGCGATCCCCGGTAAAGTCGAACCAACACCACATCATCGACCCTTGCGTAAAACTATGCGCGGTTTTTGGGCGGTGACAGCACGGTAAGGGATCGCACCACATGGCCGCAGACGCGTCAGCGGAGACGCAATCCGTCTCCTACGCCACCAAATGGGGAAAGTTCGTCTGGGAGGACCCGCTTCTCCTGGAAGAGCAGTTCACCGCAGAAGAGCGGATGGTGCGGGACAGCGCCCGCGCCTTCGCCCAAGACAAACTCTTGCCGCGAATCACCCAAGCCTATCGCAATGAATCTTATGACCCAGATTTGTATCCCGAGATGGGTGCGCTCGGTTTGCTCGGTGCGACTGCGCCTGAAGCCTATGGCGGTTCCGCTCTGGGTCATGTCGCCTACGGCTTGATCGCGCGGGAACTTGAGAAAGTCGACTCCGGCTATCGTTCGATGATCAGTGTTCAGTCTTCTCTGGTGATTTATCCAATCGCCGCCTACGGCACAGAAGAGCAACGCCAGAAATATCTTCCGGGATTGATCAAGGGAGAACTGATCGGCTGTTTTGGACTGACCGAGCCGGATTCGGGTTCCGACCCCGGCAGCATGGCCACCAAGGCGGTGAAGACAGACAAGGGTTACATCCTAACTGGCACCAAGACGTGGATTTCAAATTCGCCCGTCGCTGATGTCTTTGTGGTGTGGGCTAAAACCGAAGACGGCGTTATTCGCGGCTTCGTTCTTGAAAAGGGCATGAAGGGCCTTTCGGCGCCAAAGATCGAAGGCAAGCTCAGTTTGCGCGCCTCAGTCACTGGTCAGGTTGTCATGGAGGACGTTGAAGTCGGCGACGACGCTTTGATGCCCAACGTTCAAGGGCTCAAGGGTCCGTTCGGTTGCCTCAACAAGGCCCGCTTCGGTATTGCCTGGGGCACCATGGGTGCGGCGGAAGCTTGTTGGCATGCGGCTCGGCAATACACCTTGGACCGCAAGCAGTTCGGCAGACCCTTGGCCCAGACCCAGCTCATTCAAAAGAAGCTGGCGGACATGCAAACCGAGATTACGCTGGGCTTAACGGCCGCCCTACATGTTGGCCGTAAAGTTGATGCCGGCACCTGCGCGCCGGAGGACATATCACTGATCAAGCGCAACAACACAGGCAAGGCGTTAGACATTGCCCGGATGGCACGAGACATGCACGGCGGCAACGGCATCGTCGATGAGTTTCATGTCATGCGTCATTCTATGAATCTTGAAACCGTAAACACCTACGAAGGCACACATGATGTGCACGCCCTTATCCTCGGTCGGGCACAGACCGGGCTGCAGGCATTCTTTTAGGAGCCAGCTATGAAATTTGCATTTATTTGTACGGATGACGGCAATCAGGACGAAGTCCGATCTACGCATTTGATCGAACACCTGCGCTACGTCGAAAGTGTGCTCGATAAAATCGTTGTTGCCGGGCCTTGTATGCCGTCGGACGAAGGCGATGAGCGTCAGTTCCAGGGCTCGATTATGGTGTATCAGGCTGACAGTGAAGCGGAAGCTCAGGCTTTGTTTGATGGCGACCCTTATGTAAAAAATGGCGTGTGGAAAAAAGTGCGCGTGATGCCGTTTGCTCCCGTTGCCGGGCAGTACGTTGGCGGCAAAACATGGCGCATTGAGAACGACGAGATGGTTCGGGCGGAGCCTCACGGGCTCTAATTAATAACGATTAAGAGAAAAACTGGGAGCACAATGATGAATGTCGACCCTGCAGCAAAAAATGACCGGTTGGTTGATACGCTGACCGAAATCCTCGGAACCGAGCAGGTGATTACCGATGAGGCCGAACGCGCATTCTACGCAACGGATGTTTATTCGGTTGGGTCGACCCCTACGGTCGCGATTCGCCCTACCGACAAAGGCAAACTAGCGCAAGCTGTCGCGGCGGCCACTAAGGAAGGCTACGCGGTGGTGCCCCGCGGCGGCGGCATGTCCTACACCGGCGGCTATCGCCCCATCCGTGAAGATACGGTAACGCTAGACTTGAGCGCGATGAACAAGATCATCGAGGTCAATGAAGAAGACCTCTACATCACCGTGCAGGCCGGCGTGACCTGGCAGCAAATTTACGAAGAGCTGAAACCGCGCGGGTTGCGCTTGCCGTTCTTCGGCACGTTCTCCGGCTCGGTCGCGACCATCGGCGGCGGCTTGTCCAATGGTGCTTTGTTCATGGGTACCGGACGTTACGGCACGTCAGCTGAAATCGTTCAGTGCATGGAAGTGGTGCTGGCCGATGGCACCTTGCTGAAAACCGGCCAGCCCGGTTTCAAGAATGTCGACAAGCCATTCTACCGGACTTACGGGCCGGACCTAACGGGACTATTTGTCCACGACGCCGGGTCTCTCGGTTTTAAAGTGCAAGCGACGTTCAGGATGATCCGCCCACCCGCCGTCACGGATTTCGGCTCGTTTTGTTTTCCTGATATGGAATCAACTGCCAAAGCTTTGTCGGAAGTGGCGCGCACAGGCGCTGCTGAAGAAGCCTACGTGTTTGATCCAGGCTCAACTAAAAAGAACATGGCCGCCGCCGATATCGTCGAAGACATCAAAACCTTGGGCGCAGTGGTCAAAGGCCAGTCGGGCTGGCTTAAGGGGCTGGTCGAAGGCGCCAAGCTGGTGGTGGCCGGCCGTGACTTTATGGAAGAGGGCGCATTCTCCATGCATGTGGTTGTATCGGGCAATTGCCGTGCAGCCGCCGACACGGATTT